>JBBQDE010000079.1:0-9197 GCA_038319425.1 Gemmatimonadales bacterium | reverse complement strand
GACCCGAAGTCTCGGAGTCCCGGAGTCCCGGAGTCCCGGAGTCCCGGGCATTCGAGCTACAGCTTCAGTTCCGCCAGATCACGGAACAACTCGAGCGACCGGGGATTCGCGAGCGCCTCCACGTTGTTCACTGGACGCCCGTGGACGACATCGCGCACAGCCAGCTCGGTGATCTTCCCGCTGATCGTGCGCGGAATGTCGGCCACCTGCACGATTTTCTTCGGCACGTGATGCGGCGTGGTATTGTCGCGGATCTGCGCCTTGATCCGCTCGCGCAGGTCATCGTCGAGCGCCTGCCCTTCGGCCAGGCGCACGAACAGCACGATGCGCTCGTCCACCCCCGGCTTGTGCGACAGCTGCTGCCCGATCACCACGCTCTCGAGCACCTCCGGCAGCTGCTCCACCTGCCGGTAGATCTCGGCCGTTCCGATGCGGACGCCCCCCGGGTTCAGCGTCGCGTCGCTCCGGCCGTAGATGACGATTCCCCCGCGCGGCGTGAGCTCCGCCCAGTCTCCATGCCGCCAGACGCCCGGATAGGCGTCGAAGTAGGCCGCGCGGTAGCGACTGCCGTCGGGGTCGTTCCAGAATGCGACCGGCATACTCGGAAAGGGCGCCGTGCACACCAGCTCCCCCGGCGTGGCGACGATGGGCAGACCGTGTTCGTCGAAGATCTCGACGCGCATGCCGTAGCCGCGCGTCTGGAGCTCGCCGCGATACACCGGCTGGGTGGGATCGCCGAGGGCGAAGCAGGACACGATGTCGGTACCGCCGCTGATGCTGCTGAGCCGCACGTCCGGCTTCACCGCCTCGTACACGTAGTCGAACGCGGGGCCAGCCAGCGGGCTCCCCGTGGAGAGGATGGCGCGCAGCGGGGAGAGATCGTGTGTCTCGCGGGGCCGTGCGCCTTCCTTCTCGGTGAGCGTGATCCACTTCGCGCTCGTGCCGAAGATGCTCACCTGCTCGGCCTGCGCGAGATCCCACAGCACGGCCCGGCCGCGCAGGATCGGGGCGCCGTCGTAGAGTACGATGGTGGCGCCGACGGCGAGGCTCGACACGAGCCAGTTCCACATCATCCAGCCCGTGGTGGTGAAGTAGAAGATCCGGTCGTCACGGCGCAGATCGGTGTGCAGCACGAGCTCCTTCAGGTGCTGAAGCAGCGTTCCACCGGCGCCGTGCACCATGCACTTGGGCAGTCCGGTCGTGCCCGAGGAGTACATGACGTACAGCGGATGATCGAACGGCAGGCGCTCGAAGCGGAGCGGCGCGCCCGCCCCGGCCGCGAGGGCATCGCTCCAGCTGATCGCGTTCGCGATCGCGCCCATGCGCTTCGGCGCGACAGGTGCCAGGTGCGGCACGACCACCACGCGACGCACGCTGCGCAGCTGTAGCATGAACTCGGCGACGCGTTCCAGCGAGTCGATGCTCTTGCCGGCGTAGCGATACCCGTCAGCGACGACGAGCACCGTGGGCTCGATCTGACCGAAGCGGTCGAGCACCCCGCGCACTCCGAAGTCCGGCGAGCAGGATGACCAGAGCGCGCCGAGCGACGCGCTCGCCAGCATGGCCACGACGGCCTCGGGGATGTTCGGCAGGAAGGCAGCAACACGGTCTCCCGCCACCACCCCGTTCCGGCGCAGGAATTCAGCGAACGCCGCCACGGCGCTCGCGAGCTCGTCGTACGTCATGCGGCGGCCTGCGCCCTGCTCGGTCCAGAGCACGAGCGCCTCCTCGCCGCCGCGATGCCGCAGCAGGTTCTCGGCGAAGTTGAGCCGGGCGCCGGTGAACCAGCGTGGCCCGTGCACCGGATCTGGTGGCGTCATCCGATCGCCGCCAATCAGGACCTCATCCCACGGCTCGCGGCCCGCACGCTCCTCGGCCGCGACGTCGCAGAATCGCCAGACGGCGGCCCAGAACTGCTCCGGCTCCTCGAGCGACCACGGGTAGAGCGTCGGACTGTCGTGCACGTGGGCGGCCGATCCGCCGAGCGGCTGCACGCGCTCCCGGATGAAGCGCGTCACGTTCGCGCGCTCGATCTGCTCGGCGGTCGGCGCCCAGAGCCGGATGGATATCGGTTCTGTCACACCAACGTATATGTCGTCACGGCGGCGAACGTGCAGCGGATGAAGGGCCGGACCCCCCGTGCGGAATCCGGCCCTCTCGTAACCAATGTGCGTTGAGCCGCGCCGCGATCAGCGCGAGAGCAGGATCACAGGAATATCGAGACCTTTCCGTACACGAATCGACCGTTGAAGCCGAACGGACTCACTCCACTGTAGGGAAAGATGCCCACGTTGCCGTTGCCGGCCACTCCGTTACCGGGAATGCCCCCAGCGCCGTTCAGCGGATTCCCTGGGTAACTGTTCCGGTCCGGATACACGTCGAAGATGTTGTCGGCGCCCGCGGTGAGCGTGTAGATCCGGGCGAAGGTATACGACGCGCTGGCGTCGGTAATCCACTTGGCGCGGAAGGTCTGGTCGAGCGTGTCCGTCTGGATGACGTTAGCGGTCGTCACCTTGCCGAAGCGCTGGGAGCGCAGGAGTCCGCCGAACGGGCCGAGGTTGTAATTCGCCGACAAGATGATGTTATCGCGTGGCTGGCCACGCTCCGTGCGCACCCGTTCGACGCGGCCAAACTGCAGCAGCTGCGCGGTCACCGCCGTTTGCTGCGCGATGGAGTCCACGCGCGTGAGCTTCGTGTGGTTGATGTTGAACCCCGCCGTGAGCCGCAGGATACCCTGGTTCTGGAAGCTGTAGCCGTAGTTGGCGATCACGTCGAGCCCGTCGGTTCGGGTGTCGAGCGCATTGGTGAAGTAGCGCGCACCCGTGATCTCCGGCTTGCCCTGCGCCTTGAAGAAATCGACCAGCGTGGTCGAGCCGGCCCGGTCGATGAAGTTCTCCGAGAAGACGATGCGATCCTTGATATTGATGCGGTAGTAATCCGCCGTCAGCGAGAGCGCCGGCAGCGGCTCAGCCGCGAACCCGAAGCTCACATTGACCGATTTCTCCGGCGTGAGGTCCCGCGCCCCGAGCAGGCGAGCCAGCGGATCATTCACCGGAAGAGTGCGAATCTCGAGGGGGATCCCGCCCACGAAGTTCGTCGCCGTGGACTGAAAGAAGGATTGCCCGAGTGACGGCGCGCGAAAGCCCGAGCTGACGGCGCCACGGATCGCATAGTTCTTCACCGGCTCGAACCGGCCAGACACTTTGCCGGTGAGGGTCGAGCCGAAGTCGCTGTATCGTTCCGCACGACCGGCGATTCCGAGCAGGAACTGCTTCGTGATGTCGCTCTCGAGGTCAATGTAGCCGGCGAAGTTGTTGCGTGACTGGTTCGTCTGCTGGATGGGGCTGAAACCGGGGAAGACCTGTGAAAAGGGAGCGGGCCGCCGTGTCGTGACGGCGCCGAGCGAATCGAGGACGCGCGCATTGAGATCGGTGGCGTAGGAATTCGCCTCGCCGGGGTTGATCTGATAGTTGTCAGCGCGGAACTCCGCCCCCGCCCCGATGCGCAGTTCCTGAAACACGGGCAACGACCGGAATACGTCGAGATTGGTCGTCGACTGCCCGAACTGCAGCTTGCCAGCATAGAATTCCGTCTGCGAATTCGTCGCCGGATTCAGGACGGCGTTCTCCGACTGTTTGATGTCGAACCCGAAGCTGTTGCGCCCGTAGGTTGTGCTGAGGTCCCATTTCCACTCATTCACCAGCCCGCGGATCCCTGCCGTGCCGGAATAGTCGTCGATGGTGGAGTGAATCATCGGCAGAAAGCCGTTCGGGTAGATCTGGCGGAGCGTTCGATCGTCGCGCGCGCGGCGCCAGAATCCCGCCGCCTCACCGACACGTCGCGAACCGCCCGCCAGGCCATAGAGTTCGATCCCGTTCTGAAACTCATTCGCTGCATTGAACCAGACGGCGACATCATGGGTCTGGGCGTCGCCCTGCCGGTGTGTCACGCTATCGGGGACGGGAGCGATAGAGTTTGCACAGCGTGTGTCGAGGCAGTTGGCCGAGTTGCCGAAGTACTGCACGCGCAGATCGGGGAGGGAGCGGTTGGTATAGCCACGGTCGCGCAACTCGAACGCGGCATGCGCGAAGCCCCGCGTGCCGAAGACGAGTCCCTTGTCGATTGCCGTCTGGAACACATGCCCGTCGCGCGCGGTACGCTGGCCGGTGGGATACCCCCCGCTCGTCTGAAAGGTCGGCTGCAGCACGGCATCGTCGGAGCGATTGTAGGTCGTGATGTCGCCCCCCGCCGTGGTGGTAAGGTCGCCGTGCTTGCCGCTCTTGAGGACGATGTTGATCACGCCCGCAATAGCGTCAGAGCCGTACTGGGCCGCCGCGCCGTCCCGCAGGATTTCCACGTGGTCGATCATGCTCGACGGGATGGCGTTGAGATCCACGCCCGTGGATCCGCGGCCGATCGTGCCGTTCACGTTCACGAGTGCGCTGGTGTGCCGGCGCTTGCCGTTGATGAGCACGAGCGCCTGATCTGGTCCGAGCCCGCGAAGCGTCGACGGGCGAACGTGATCCGTGCCGTCACCGATGGTGGCGCGAGGGAAGTTGACGCTCGGTGCCAGGGCCTGGATCATCTGGGCCGTCTCGGTGCGGCCGGTGGCCTTGATTTCGGCGGCGGATAAGACGTCGATTGGCACGGGCGCGTCGATGACCGTGCGAGCTGATCCGCGCGTACCGAGCGTGGACACAGCCTGAAGCGTTGCGACGGACCGTGTCAGGTTGAAGTCGAGAGTCGCCGTACCGCCGGGAATGATCGTGACCGAATCCGCAGCCGCGAGAAATCCGAGTGTGCGGGCGCGAACCCCGTAACGTCCCGCCGGCAGCGTGATGCGGTAGCGTCCATCGACGCGGCTCTGCGTCACGCGCCCATTGCTCACGGCCACGGTGGCGCTTGGAACGGCCGCGTCGCCTGACATCACGCGGCCGGCGAGCGTGCCGGTCACGCCCTGCGCGGAGAGAGTGACGGGAAGCAGGACGAGCGCTGACGCGAAACGCAGCGTCCGGCTGACGAGTGAGGACAGATACGTCATGCGGTGACTCTCCGAAGGTGAGACCCGTGAACGGACTGCGGAGCACGTTCAATGGGGAACTGGCCGCTACGATACAGCAGGCTGCACGAGACGGCCAGAGGTGGAGACGCGCGACGGGGCCGGCCATGCAGCCGGCCCCGTCGTTCACACGTCCTGACCCAGCTACTTCGTGCGCACGACGATCAAGCGGAGATCGGTCGCCGACGCGCCGGTGACCGTGATGGTGGCGCTGCCGGCCGCGGGCACCGCCAGCTTGAAGTGTGTGGAGCCACCCGACGTGAGCGAGCCGGCGTACGTCGTGGCATCCACCATCGTCCGCAGCCGCAACGGGTACGGGCAGTTCACGCCAGCCTGGCAGAGCACCGAATAGATGCTGTGCCAGTTCCAGCTCTGCTGCAGGAACTGGTCGGGCACGAGTGCTGAGATGTCGTCCACGGCATGCATCGCCGACCAATCGCTGAGCGCGATCCGCGGATCGACGCTGAAGACCTGCTGCACGTTCGCGATGCCGACGGCGGTGTTGTTCACGAGCCGGAACCAGACGTCCCCGTCCAGCGAGGCGATCGGCGCGACGCTGAGCGAGTACCGTCCGCCCTGCGGCACCTCGCCCTGTCGATGCGCGGTCCGGTACCACGCGCGCGCGCCCGCCATCCTCGACGGCGCGATCGCGCGCTCCTCGGCGCGCAGCCGTGCTTCGAACCGGACGTCGCGCGTGAGCGCCGGCGTCATCGAGCCCAGGGATGCGGCGCGACTGATAGTTGGGCCGGCGGCGGGACTGAGCGACGGCAATGGCGGGATGACGTTGGTCGCCGTGATGCCGTAGGTCGTCGTCTGGTCGGGGATGACCGAACCGTTCACGAGCGTGGCGTAGTACTCCGCGCCGGCGGTGCCGCCCGGCACCGTCACCGTGCCCGGTCCATCCCGCTCGATGTCGGCGGACGCGCTGCGCGTGACGCCGGACGCTTTCTGGTCGGCGAGGTAGCGCAGCCAGTTCCACGCGGCGCCGCGCGTGGAGAGCGAGTCGTCGCTCAGGAAGGGGGACGTGCGCGCCGTCGTGTCGAGGTAGTTGGCGTAGCGCCCCGCATTGCCGATCATGTCGAGATTGAACGCCGTGCGGATAGCGTTGCGGGCACGGATGGCCGGCGTGTCGAGGTTCGTGCGCGGCGTGGTGCCCGACTCCCGGTAGAAGAGCAGCTCCTCCGCGATGTGCGCGAGCCCTTCGTCGAGCCACGTCTTCTCGAACGCGTCGGAGTTGGTGTTGACGTACAGCTTGCGCGACGCGTTGATCAGGTGCTCGAACTCGTGCGCGAGGACCGAGATGGTGACGGAGTCCACGAAGCCGGCGGAGCGCCGGTTGCCGTTGATCGTTCCCAGCGGGTCCGGCGCCAGCGCGTAGAAGAACTCGCCCTGATTGCTGGTCGCGCATGCCTGCGTCCGCGCGGTCGCGACAACCGGAAAGAGATCGCGCGAAAAGGTGAACCCGCCCACGTACTGGCTCGAGTTGGCCGGCGTGAGCTCGTTCACGGCGCGCGTGAAGATGATGCCGACCCGGCCATTGTTGTCGATGTCGGTCGGCGCGCCGAAGGCGCCTTCGTCCAGCGGATAGACCAGCGTGTCGAACTTTGCGGCGTAGTCCTGGTAGAAGGCCGCGGTGAACCCGCCCTTGGGGTTGAGTGTGTCGGCGAGGATCATGGACTTGTCGCCGATCGCCTCGACGCGGGCGATGTGGTACTTGCCGTTGGTACACCCGTCTTCGCCGTTCACATTCACGCGAACGAGGTCTCCCACGACGAGGCTCGCCGGCAGCGGCGTGCTGATCGGTCCCGTCACCGTGTCCGACTTGCAGGCGACGATCAGGACCAGGCCGAGTGTTGGAACGAGGGCGCGACGGACGGGCATGCGGAGTGAGCTCCGGGCAGCGAGGAAGACGGTTTCTGGCAGCAGATGCGACGAATCAGGACCCTCCACCATATATGCCCGTCACGACGAGCCGGAAACGGTGACGGGGCGCACGGCGCGTCCCGCCCCGCCCTTCCGTCCAACGTGGCGCGCAGGCATCGTCAGTCGTCCGTTGGGGGTGCCAGACCCCGTCACACGACCATCGATGCCTCTGTCCAGCCGCGTCGGCAACCCGATCCTCGATCAGATCGCGCGCGATACCTTCGCGCTCTTTCCGAACTGCCACCGCTGCGGCCTGCGCATCGAGCGCTTCGACGACGCCGACGTGCGCGTCCTCGTGCTGCGCGTGGTGCACCGGGGCGCCTGCCCCGTTCCGCTGTTCCCCGATCAGGACGGTGCCGATCCGGCCTGATCGTCGTAGTTCGCGCGGCTAGCTGCGCAGGGCGCCGAGCAGCGCCGGCAAGGCACCGAGGATCCAGGTGAGGGCAGCGGCAATGGCGGCACGCGAGCGCGGGATCCGGCCCGTGACCGAGAGGCCGATCGCCAGCAGCACCGTTATCCAGATCGTGAACACATCCACGCGCCCGAGCAGCGCGAGGAGCAGCGGCGACGCCGTGTTCGGATCGAGGAAGCGCCCGAGCCCCAGCGAGAGCCGGTAACGCCCATCGAGCATGGCGGGATCGAGCAGCAGCCCCTGCAGGCCGTTGAGGACTCCTTCCACGATGCGCGGCACGTAGGAGTACGACGCGATCATGATCGCCGCCGCGAGCGATTCCTTGGCGTCCACGAGCTTGCCGCAGAGCCAGAGCGCCAGCCCGGTGAGGAAGATCGCGACCGGGATGAAGACGACTGCGCCGTACTTGGCGATGGCCTCGCCGATGCCGCGCCCCTTCTCCATCATCTCGGCCGTCAGCTGCGGATTCTGGCGCATCGCGGCCGCCGTCGCGCGACTGAACTCGGCATCCATGACTGGTTGCATCACGCCGCTGTTGGCGAGGCTGATGAGCGCGATGAGCACCGTGACGACGAGCATGGGCAGCCCGAACCCGGAGCCCGCTCGGCGGGCGAACACCTGGGACGGCGCGTAGAAGATGTCGATGAAGTCTTCCCACCACGACGCCGGGAGGGCGGACGATGCGTTGGTGGAGTCGGAGGCGGGCGTTTCGGTCATCAGCGATGGGGAGAGAGAGGGTCGAGCGCGGGGACGTATGGCAGTGGCCCGCATGCGCAGGATTCCGCGCTGCGGGGGCACTCACTCAGAAGAATGCTTCCGTGAGACCGGCGGACTCGCAACAGCCGTCGAGGCAGGCGAGCCAGGTGGAGTTGTGCCCGAACATCGCCAGCTGAACGTCGCCATTGTCGTCACCTGGAGCATGCCGGAGCGAATCGGAGATGGTCGCGTCCCACAAGCTACGTTGCAGGAGCCTGAAGTGCTTCGTCTCCCCCGTCTGCGCGAGATGGCGGATCGGGTCTGTTGTCGCGGCGGGAATGCGCCAGAAATCGGTCGTGAGGGCGAACCCCCTATAGGGTCCCATCCACCAATACGCCGTCTCGCCGGGATCGAGGTGGAGATCGTTGCAGGCGCCCGCGCCGGCGTTCCTGATCCGCGCGACGATGCGTCCTTGCTTCTTCGCATGTTCGGCGTCGAGGTGGTGCGAGCGAACCTCCGGGAAGATCTGAATGGTCGCGCGCACGCCGTTGTGGCATGGGACCGAGCTCACGATGGGCGTGGTGGAGAACGTCAGGCCGGCCACGTACGCGCGCGTCGCGGCCGGGTCCGTGGTCGGAATGCCCGGCAATCCCGGATCTTCCGAAAAGATGACGACGGGCTCGGGAACGCGAGGCGACACACAGCCGCTGGCGAGCATTGCAACGACAAGCACCGTCGCCCGCTTCACCACCGTTCGTTTCGCTGTCTCGGAAATTTGCCGGTCGGGAGTCGTCACGTGCGCAACCTTTGGTTGGAGGAAGGTGGGGCATGCAGTGCGGCGATGCCCGCGCTTGCGCGTCGGGCGAGGTGCGTTTGGAGAGCGAATGGCGCGGTCATCGCCAGAGGGTGTCCGCGGCAGTGCGCCATCGACGGGCGATGGCCGCCTCGTGCCGACGCTCCGCCACGGCGGCGCGCTGTCGCATCAGGCGGACGACCACCGCCGAACCCGTCAGGTCCGTCGGCGGACCATCGCTGAGCGCGCGAAACTGCTCCAGCACGGTGTCCATCTGTCGCTCGGCGCCAGCCGTATCGGCGGCCACGAGGCGC
>JBBQDE010000078.1:0-9228 GCA_038319425.1 Gemmatimonadales bacterium | reverse complement strand
CACGCGCGGCGGCACGAACAACATGCAGGGGACCTTCAGCTACGCACTCCGCGACCCGTCGCTCGAGTTCGTGGACGAGTCGTCGGCGACGTTCGGACAGAAGTATCGGCAAAACTCGTTCAGCTTCGGCCTGGGCGGACCGGTCGTGCCGGACGAGGCGTTCGTCTTCGGCGCGGCGTCGATCTCGCGTCGAACGAATCCGCTCTCGTCGCTCACCACGGCCGACGCACAGACCCTCGCCCGCCTGGGCGCGAGCCCGGATTCGGTGCAGCGCTTCCTCGCGCGGCTGAACAGCTTCGGCGTGGCGCCGACGCTGCCCGGCATTCCCGACCAGCGGCTCGCGGACCAGGCCTCGGCCATCGTTCGCTTCGACTGGTCGCTGGGCGACGAGCACACGCTCACGCTGCGCGGTGACTGGCGCGGTGCGCTGCAGGACGGCACGCGCATCTCCGCGCTCAGCGTGCCCACCACGGGCGGCAACCTGCGCACGCTCGGCGGCGGCGCGATGGCCACGCTCACATCGAATGTCGGGCGGTTCATCAACGAGGGACGCATCTATCAGTCGTCCGACCGGCAGAACACGGAACCGTATCTCATCGCACCCATCGGGCGCGTCACGGTGGCCAGCTTGCTGGCGACCGGGGAGCAGAGCTTCACGAGCCTGCAGTTCGGCGGCAATCCGTCACTCCCGCAGGAGACGCACACGCGGCTGCTCGAGACGAGCGACGAGCTGTCGTGGATATCGGCGGGTAACGCCCATCGGTTCAAACTCGGCGCGCTGCTGAACGCGGATCGGTCGACGGTCGGCCAGATCTCGAACCGCTACGGCACCTTCTTCTACAACTCGCTCGCCGATCTCGACGCCAATCAGCCGTCGCAGTTCACGCGCACGATCTCTGGGCGGGACCGGTTGGCGGGCAGCAACAACCTCGCCCTGTATCTCGGCGACGCCTGGCGGAAGTCATCGGCCTTCCAGATGACCTATGGCCTGCGCCTGGAAGGCACGCGCTTCCAGGCCGACCCCGCGAACAACCCGGAGGTGGCCGCGCTGTTCGGTCGTCGCACGGATCAGTCGCCGTCGGAGGTACACCTGAGCCCGCGCGTCGGGTTCACGTATTTCGTTGGAGCGCCCCCAGCGCCGGCGGGCACCGCGCGCGGCGGACAGGGTGGCGACCGCGGCGGGCGGCAGGGCGGCGGCCAGGGCGGCCCAGGCGGATTCAATCAGGCGAGCTGGATCCTTCGCGGCGGCATCGGCGAATTTCGTGGACGGATATCGTCGAACCTCGTCGCATCGGCGGTCGAAGCCACGGGATTGCCGGGCGGGCAGTCCACGCTCACCTGCATCGGCGCAGCCGTGCCCGTACCGGACTGGCAGTCGTACCTCGCCGATCCCTCGACGATTCCGACCCAGTGCGCGACGGCTGGCCCAACACCACCGACCACCACCTTCGGCCAGCGCCGCAACGTGACGGTGTTCGAGGACGGCTTCGGCGCGCCGAAGGTATGGCGCTCGTCGCTCGGCGCGAGCCGGCGCTTCTGGGAGCGCTACAATTTCAGCGTCGATGCGTCGTTCGCGTACGGCATCGCGCAGAGCGGATCGCGCGACCTGAACCTCGACGCGACGCCCAAGTTCGTGCTTGCCACCGAAGGACGTCCCGTGTATGCCCCCGCGAGCTCGATCATTCCGGGCACCGGCGCCACGACGATCAACGCGTCGCGTCTGCATCCCGAGTACGGGTCCGTGAGCGAGCTCACCTCCGATCTGCGCTCGACGTCGACGCAGGTCACCATTTCGCTCGGCGGCCTGACGCTGCAGGGCATCACCCTCGGCGGATCGTACAGCTTCCTTCGCGCGCGAAACCAGCAGAACGGCTTCGGCGGCGGTGCGTTCGGCGGCGGGTTCGGCGGCTCCACGACCACCGGCGACCCCAACGTCGTCAGCTGGGGCACGTCGGATCTCGAGCGCCGCCACTCGCTGCTCGGGACGGTGACGTATCCGGTGCGCGCGTGGCTCGACCTCACCGCCATCGCGCGCGTGACGGCGGGACAGGCCTACACGCCCACCGTGAGCGGCGACGTGAACGGCGACGGGTCGCGCAACGACCGCGCATTCATCTACGACCCGACGAATCCGGCGATCCGGGGCGACACGGCGCTCGTGAACGGCATGACGCGGCTGCTCGCCGGCTCGTCCGGCGCGGCGCGCGAGTGCCTTCAGTCGCAGCTCGGCGGCTTCGCCGATCGCAACAGTTGCGCGTCGCCGTGGACGCCGGCGCTCGACATCCAGATGAACTTCAAGCCGAGCGCACTGGGATTGAACCGACGGCTCGCCCTGTCGCTCCAACTGCAGAACGCGCTGGTGGGCATCGACCAGCTGCTGCACGGCTCCAACAACATGCACGGGTGGGGGCAGCCGATCGTTCCCGATCGCACGCTCCTGTTCGTGCGCGGCTTCGACCCGGCCACCAATCGCTTCCAGTACCAGGTCAACGAGCACTTCGGCGTGGCCAATGGTCGGAGCAGCGCGTACCGCATCCCGTTCCAGATCGGCCTGCAGGGGCGGCTGACCGTCGGGCAGGATCCGCGCAGCCAGCAGGTGCGCCAGATCTTCGGGGGCGCCAACGGGCGCGCGGCGACGCGTGAGGACTACAAGGCGCGCATGCAGCGCCTCGTGCCGAATCCGTTCCTCACCACCATCGGGTTGAACGACTCGCTCAAGCTCGAGCTCACCGCCGAACAGAAGACCAGGCTGCTCGCACTGTCGGACTCGCTGGCGCCAAGAGTGGACAAGCTCGTCACCGAGATCGCGGACATGCTCGCCGGTGCGGGGAGCAATCCCGATCCGCAGGTGATCTTCGCGCGCATGTCGGGCAAGACGAACGAGGGGCGCAAGCTCGCCGAGCAGTCGATCGGCCTGCTCCAATCGGCGTTGACGCCCGAGCAATGGGCGAAGCTGCCCGAGGCCGTGAAATCGGTGCCGACCGGGCGCGGGCTCGGCGGCGGTGATGGGGGCGGACGAAGCGGTCAGCGACCGCCCGGCTAGCGCTATTGCCTGACACCGGCCGGGCCTCCACGAGCTCGGCCGACCGCGCTGCCAGTTTGGTTCACGAATCGCGAATCTGATCTGCCTATTCGGCATCACTGGCATCCCCTCTGCCTATGCAGAGGCCATGACGCAGAACTCAGCTTCCCGATTTCGCAAGAACGGCCGCGCTCGGCGCGCCTCGCTTTCTCTCGGTCTCATCGGGGCGACGCTCGCGCTCGCACCGGCCGCAATCGCCCAGCGCTCGGTTCGGGAGCCGCAGACGCTGCGCGGGTCGAAGGCGAGCGTCGAGAAGATGTACGCCTTCGCCGTCAGCCACCGATATCCGTTCTATCTCACGCCCTTCACGCTCGACGACGCCATCGCCAAGGGCAGGCTGGTGCCGCTGATGGGCGATGCGAACTACGAGCTCACGCGAGGCGTCGGCTTCTCGTACGCCACCGTGGAGGCGCGGGAGTTCATCACCCAGTTCGCGCCACAGTATCTTGCCGCGTGTGGCGCGCCACTCACCGTTACGAGCGCGGCGCGCCCGATGAGTCGTCAGCCGCACAATGCCAATCCACACTCGGTGCATCCGACCGGGATCGCCGTCGACATTCGGCGGCCGTATCCCGGTCCATGCCTCACATGGGTCCGCAGCGCGCTCGCTCAGCTCGAGGCGCGCGGGTTCGTCGAGGCCACGGAGGAGCACCATCCCGTGCACATCCATCTCGCGGTGCTCCGCGCGCCTGGCACGCGGTTCACGTTGCCCGACCTGACGAACGGCGTCGTGGTCGCGCGCCAGGCTCCGCCGTCCGTGCTCACAGCGACGGCCTCGAATGGGTCAGTGACGTTAGCCGCGGCGGCGACGGACACCGATGCGCGCGGACGAGTCTATCTCGTGCGCGCAGGTGACACGCTGTGGGACGTTGCGCAGAAAACGGGGGTGACCGTGAAGGCGCTCGCTCGCGCGAATCACCGCAGCACCACGAGCGTGCTCCAGCCGGGCACCACTCTCACGCTGCCCGAGCCGACCACGAAGTAGCGGCCCGATCAACCGGCCAGTCCTCGCGCCGCAACGGCCGATCGTCAGCGATCGTTCAGCGGCCGCTCACCGGCACAACGAGAGCAGCCGGCGCGGCTGTGGCGCGTTGGGAAAGAGATCCCGCGCCGCGCCGGCGTGGGCGATCACACGCTTGCAGCTCCCGCGTCGCGCGTACCCCTCGGCCAATCGCACGTGGATGCGATAGCTGCCTGGATCGAGCGCCGACGCCTCCTCGAGGCGCGTCACGCGCGACGTCGTGCTGAAGATGGCCATCGCCGACAGCTGGGAGGCGCTGCGGACGATCGCGAATCCCCCCAACGCCGCAACAGCCGCCATCGCGAGCGCGCGCGTCGGCAGCGACAGAGTGATCGCTTTCCGTTCGCGTGACGGCGGCGCGAGCGCGCCGAGCAGCGTCCAGGCCATCAGTGCGGGCACCGGCAGGAGCAGCACCGCGTCGAATGTGCCGACGACAATGAGAATGGCCAGCGTGCCGAGCATCGCGCACGCGCCGAGACGCTCCTCGGGCGTTCGCCCGTCCCGCACGGCGCGCATCCCGTCGGCGAGCAGCGCGAGCATGGCCAGCCCGAGCAGCACGAACGACGCGATCCCACGCTCCGACACGAACGTCATCCAGTCGCTGCTCGGCCACGGATTCGACGTCATGCCTTCGTCCGACAGCGACGGATCGTCCTTCGCGGCGAACTTCGGATAGACCACGGCCCAGTTTCCCGGCCCCACGCCGAGCAGCGGATGCCGCACCGACATGCGGAGGGAATTGCCGTACTGCACCAGTCGCCCGCGACCGCTTCCCTCCTTGTAGTTCACCACACTCTTCGCCGTATCCATGTATGGCGAGTCGCTGCGCCAATCGAGCGTGTTGGGCAGCACGAGTGCGGCCATTGCCCCGGCCGCGGCGGCAAGGGGAAGGGCGACCAGCCGTCTGAGCCGGAGCGTGCCCCGCCCGCGGCCGAGCGCGATCATCACCAGCGGCAGCAGTGCCGCGGCGCCGACCACGAGGGCGAGCCATGCGGCCCGACTGCGCGACAGGATGAGCGCCCCCGCGACGAGCGCGAGCCCCCCCGCCCACCAGCCGAAGCGGCGCCGCGTCGGCGCCGTGGTGGCGATGAGGACCAACGCCGGCATCGCGATCACGCACAGATGCGCCATGAAGTTGCGGTTGCCGAACGTTCCACCAGGCGCGCGGTTCAAGCTCACGTACTCGGTGCGCACCCCGTACGCCTGCAACAGGGCGGTGGCCGCGCCGACGACTGCCGCCAGCGCGAGGGCGGCGAGCAGCGGCCGGGCCAGTCCGGTGCGCGAAACGGCACGCGCGCTCCAGAAGCAGCCGGCTCCCGAGAGCGACACGGCCACCGCGCGTCCCGCGAGCCACCAGTTGGTGGCGAACAGCGCCGACACGGCGCCGACTACGAGGAAGAGGCCGAGCAGCTGATCCACGCGGCCAAGCCCGATCCGCCGTGCGCGCATCAGGCAGAGCAGCGTGGCCAGCGTAGCCGTGATATGGAGCACCAGCTCCTTCGCCACGAAGAAGCGATCGAGGTCAAATGCCTTGTAGGGCGCCGCAGCCATTACGACGGCGAGGGCGCCGAGCTGCAGCACGCGCAACGCCGTCCGCTCGGGAAGCGCCGCTCGAGCGATCATGGTCTGAGAGAATGGGCTCACGGCCAACAATGTACCGCGTGATTGTATTTTCGGTATTTGTTCGGTACATTCCAGAGTCAGACTCCGGAAGAGACCAATGCGTCAGACCGCGCTCTTCGATGATTCCGCTGCCGACGGCAGGGCATTGCCGCTGCTCGGCGAGCAGAAGGACATCCGCTATTACGCCACGACGCCGTCGTCGGTGATCAACGGTCCGGCGGCGACCGGAATGGGCTTCTGGTCCATCAATCCGTACGTGGGGTGTGCGTTCGGCTGCCAGTACTGCTACGCGCGGTACGCGCATCGATACGCGTCGGAGCGATTGGCTGCGAAGACCGCCGCGGTGAGCGAACCTGATGTGGCATCGACGGAGACACTTCCACCCTGGCTCGCATTCGAGCGCCGCATCATGGTCAAGCGCGATGCGGGCGCGATCGTCCGACGCGCGCTTCGGCGTCCGGCAACTCTCGCCGGCCTGCGCGACGATGGGGTGGTGATCGGCACGGCCACCGATCCCTATCAGCCCGGCGAGCGTCGATTCCGGATCACGCGCGGTGTGTTGGAGGCGCTCGCCGAACACGATCGCCTGCGCATCACGATCATCACGAAGAGCCCCCTGGTCACGCGTGATCTCGACCTCCTGACGCGGATCGGCGAGCGTTCGCGACTCTCCGTGCACGTGTCGTTGATCACCGTGGATCGTGAGCTGGCACGGCGATTGGAGCCGCGCGCACCCACACCGGAAGCGCGCTTGCGCGGCATCGCCCGGCTTCGCGCCCACGGCATCGAGGTTGGCGTGAACGTCATGCCCGTGCTGCCCGGTATCACCGACGCGGCGGAGTCCGTGGATGCACTGGTTCGAGCGGTGAAGAGCGCCGATGCCTCGTACGTGGGTGCATGTGCGCTTCGGCTGCAGCGTACCGCGCGCGAACAGTACCTTCCGTTCATCGAGGCGCAGTTCCCCGAATTGGCGGCGCGATATCGCGGCGCGTACGCGCGCAGCTCCCAGGTGGGCGCCCGGTACCGGGACGGATTGCGCGAGCAGTTCGCCAGGGTGTGTGCCAGACATGGCGTCGCCTTCGGTCGGTACTACGAGACGTCGGAGCAGCTGAATGGGGAGGCCGCGCGTGTCGACGAGGCCGGGGAGCTCCCCGTGCCGCCCCGTCCAACATCGCAGCTTGCGCTGGCGTTCCGTTCTCCGCCGGCGGAGCGGTCGGCCGATTAGCCTGAATCTTGCCTCTGAGGAACCGTGGCGTGGGTCCATCCGTTGATCGGCTCACGCCGTGGATGGTCGCCGGAGCAGTTCGCCGATGCACAGGGGGCGATGCGCGCTAACGCCCACCGCCCGATCGCGTGCGGGACGCACTGTCGGATGTTCCGTTCGATGCCGCCGCCGGATGCGCACGATGCGCCCCCGCGACGGCATCATCATACCGTCCCATGACCGCATCACCGGCAGCCGACTACGCCGCACTGTACCGTGTGCTCGCCGAGAGCACGCCCGACGCGATCATCACGATCGATGAGCGGAGCGTGCTGCAGTCGGTGAACCCCGCCGGCGAGCGCCTGTTCGGATACTCCGCGGCGGATCTGGTCGGCAGTTCGCTGACGCGCCTGATGCCGGAGCGCATGCGTTCGCCGCACTCGGCCGGCATCGCGCGGTATCTGGCCACCGGAAAGCGGAACATCCCATGGTCGGCGCTTCGGCTGCCGATTCTCACCCGCGACGGACGGGAGGTACCGGCCGAGATCTCGTTCGGCGAGTTCGTTGCCGACGGGCGGCGCATGTTCTCGGGCATCGTGCGCGACGTATCGGATCGTCTTGCCGCCGAGACGCGCTTCGTCGAAGTGCACGAGCAGTTGCAGGGGCAGGCGCTCGAGCTCGAGCAGCAGATGGAGGAGGCCCAGTCGCTCAGCGAGGAGCTCGAGCGATCGAACGAGAAACTGCTCGCGAGCGGCGCCAGGGCGTTGCACGCGCTGCAGGAGGCGCGCGCCAGCGAAGCCCGCTACCGCGCGCTCGTGGAAGCGGGATCCGGCCTGGTGTGGCGCGTCGATGCGGCTGGCCGGACGATGCGAGCCGAGTCGTGGACGGCCCTCACCGGCCGGCGTGACGACGACGCCGACTGGATGGCCGCGATCCATCCCGACGATCGCGCGCGGGCGCGTGAGCTGTGGGCCAGGGCATTTGTCTCACAGTCGCCGTACGAGATGGACTATCGGCTGCAGATGAAGGACGGCGAATACCGCTGGTACCACGTGCGCGGCGTACCCGTGTTCGACGATGGCGGCGCAGTCACGGAGTGGATCGGCAACTTCACGCCCGTGGACCTCGGACCGCTGCGCGCACGTCGCCTGCTTGCACTCGCCGCCGGTCTGAGCGAAGAGGCCACGCCGGATGCCGTGGCCGAGGTGATCTTCGTCGAAGGGCTCGCGGCGCTGGGTGCGGAGGCCGGCTCCCTTGCGACGGTGCACGAGGACAATGGCGTCCCGGGCGGGTTCGAGATCGTTCGCGCCTCGTGCTACGCCGCCGACGTCGTCCGGCGCTACCAGCGTTCGCCGCTGCGCCCAGGCCGGCCGCTCACCGAGGCGATCCTCACCAGGCGCCCGGTGATCGTGCCGTCGGCGACCGACCTGCAGGCGCGCTTTCCTGATGCGGCCATCGAGATGATCGCCATGGGGTATCCCGCCTTCGCCGTCGTGCCGGTGGTGCACGGCGATCACGTGCTTGCCGCGCTCAACTTCAGCTTTCGCCAGCCGCAGGCGTTCGATGAAGGCTCGCGCACCTATCTGGAGACGGTGGGCCAGCTCTGTGCGCAGGCGCTCGTCCGCGCGCGTCTCTTCGAATCGGAGCGCGAGGCGCGCGCGAGGAGCGAGACGATCGTGCGGGCGATTCGCGACGGCTTCGCCGCGATGGACAGCGAGCTGCGCTACACCTATGTGAATCCGGCTGCCGAGGCGATGCTCTCGCGAAACGCGGCGGAGATGCTCGGCCGGACGCCGTGGGAAGTGGCGCCGGGAACGGAGGACTCGCCCTTCGTGCAGGCGTACCGGGCGTCCCTCGCCGACCAGCGGCCGCGCGCCGTGGAGCTGCAGAGTGTGATGACGGGCACCTGGCTCGAGGTCCACGTCCACCCGGCGCCGGGCTCCCTCACGCTCATCTTCCAGGACGTGACCGAGCGGCGGCAGAACCGACGCGACGCCGAGTTCCTCTCCGAGGCCGGACGCGTGCTCGGGTCGTCGCTGGACTACGAAGCCACGCTCGAGACGCTGGTTCGCACCGCGGTGCCGGAGCTTGCCGACTGGTGCGTCGTGGACCTGGTGGACCTCATGGAGGAAGCGCCAGCGACCCCGTGGCCCCCGGTCATTCGTCGCATCGCGCTGCGCAGTGCGGACCCGTCGCGCGCCAGTGTCGGGCTCGAGCTCGGCCGCCGCTTTCCACCGACATGGGAAGAAGACGAGTTGATGACGCGCGTCATCAAATACGGCGAAACCGGCTTCGTGC
>JBBQDE010000077.1:0-9270 GCA_038319425.1 Gemmatimonadales bacterium | reverse complement strand
AAACCCCGACCTCGACCACGCGACGCCTCGCGCCTCCTCGCTGCACAGCCCGCGCCGTGGCGTTGACCGGCGGGCGGGTCGCCACTACGTTGCACCTCATGTCGATCGTTCGCGTTCACCCCCGTCATGTGCACCATCACCACGGCCCGACCGGCCGGGGCGGCGCACAGGTGTTCGGGTAGCGGACCGCTTTTACCCCGCCGTACCCGGTACAACCGTCGGCCCGGCCCGTCCTTCTGGACGGGCTTTTTTGTTGCCGCCCGATCGATTTCGGTGCCGGCGACTCCTTCACGACTTCTCGCGACCTGTTCACATGCTCCGCATTGCACTACCCAACAAGGGACGGCTCGCCGAGGAGGCTCGCGAGCTCTTCACCGACGCCGGTCTCGAGATCCGGGCGGCCGGCCCGCGCGCCCTCACCGCGTCGCTCGGCGGGGAGTTCCATGGACTGTTCGTGCGCGCGCAGGACATTCCCGAGTTCATCGCCGACGGCGCCGCCGACGCCGGGGTGACGGGCTTCGACCTCGTGAGCGAGTCCGGACGAGTCCTGGACGAGTTGGCCGACCTCCAGTTCGGCCGCTGCCGCCTGGCGGTCGCCGCGCGCGACGAGAGCGGCATCGTCACGCTCGACGACATCGGGGCGGGAGCGCGAGTCGCCACCGTCTTTCCCCGCATCACCGAGCGCTTCTTCCGCGAGCGTGGGCAGCGCGTGGAGGTCGTCCCCGTCTCGGGCGCGGCCGAGATCGCGCCACACATCGGCATCGCCGACGTGATCGTCGATCTCGTGTCCACTGGTTCGACGCTGCGCGTGAACGGCCTTCGCGAGATCGCGACGGTACTCGAATCGACCAGCCGGCTCGTCGCGGCGCCGTCGGTCCGTGCCGATGCCGCACGCGCCCGCGCGCTCGACGAGCTGGTGGCGGCGCTGGGCAGCGTGATCGCCGCCCGGGGCAAGCGCTACGTGATGGCCAACGTCCCGCGCGCCCGGCTCGACGAGGTGAGGCGCGTCGTACCCGGCCTCAATGGCCCCACCGTGATCGACATCATGAACGGCGGCGCGTTCGTGGCGGTGCATGCGGTCGTCGGCGCCGCCGCCATCTATCGCACCATCGCCGATCTCAAGGCACTCGGCGCGGAAGGCATTCTCGTGACTCGCATCGAGAGGCTGATGGCATGAACGCCGTTTCGCATCCGGTCCTGTCGGTGCGCTGGTCCGGGTCCGTCGCCGCGCTCGCCGCGGCCGATCGACGCGCGCTGTTCGACCGCACGACGTCGAGTGAGCCGGGCGTGCGGGAGCGCACGGCCGGGATCATCGCGCGAGTGCGGGAACAGGGCGACGCCGCGCTGCGCGCTCTGGCCACGGAGCTCGACGGTGTGACGCTCGAGGCGCTCGAGGTGCCGCGGGCGGAGTGGACGCGCGCGCTCGATGCGGTGCCGATCGTTCTCCGGCGAGCAATGGAGCGTTCGGCGGCGAACATCGAGCGCGTCCATCGGGCCTTCCGCCCCGCCGCACAGGAGACCGAGAGCGAACCGGGCATCATCGTCGGTCGTCGCCCCGATCCCCTCGGTCGCGTGGGCGTCTACGCGCCGGGCGGACGAGCGGCGTATCCGAGCAGCGCCCTGATGGGAATCGTGCCGGCCCGCGTCGCGGGCGTGGGCGAGATCGTGCTCTGCTCACCGCCGGCGCGCGATGGCGGCCGGCCGTCCGGAGTCGTGCTGGCCGCGGCCGCGCTCGCCGGCGCGCATCGCGTGTTCGCACTGGGTGGGGCGGGGGCAGTCGCCGCGATGGCCTTCGGCACCGAGAGCGTTCCGCGCGTGGACCGCATCGTCGGCCCCGGCAACGCCTATGTCGCCGAGGCGAAGCTGCAGGTCTCGAGCGCGGTGGCCATCGATTCGCCGGCCGGGCCCAGCGAGCTGCTCGTGCTCGCCGATGCGTCGGCGGACCCCGTGCTGGTCGCCCGCGAGTTGCTCGCGCAGGCGGAGCACGATCCGCTCACGGCGGTGGTGGCGGTGGCAACCAGCGAGCGCCTTGCTCGCGCGATCGCGCTCGCGCTCGCCGACCTCCTGCCTGCGCAACCACGCGCGGCGATCTGTTCCACCGCGCTCGCCGGCCGGGGCGCGGTGCTGTGGGCCGACTCTCTCCACACCGCGATCGACTTCGCGAACGCGTACGCCGCGGAGCACCTGCTCCTCGTCGTCGCCGCACCGGACGAGGCGCTCGCGCTGCTGCGCAACGTTGGCACCGTATTCGTGGGTGCGAGCGCGTCGGTCGCATTCGGCGACTACATGACGGGCGCAAATCACGTGCTTCCGACCGGCGGGCTCGCACGGTCGTACTCCGGTCTCTCCACGCTCGACTTCGTTCGGTGGACCACGTATCAACGGGTGACTCCGCAGGCGGCCGCGAGCCTGGCGCCGGATGTCGGCACCTTCGCCGACGCGGAAGGATTGCCCGGCCACGCGATGGCCGCTCGCGCCTGGAGCGCAGGAGACGCCGCATGAGTATCGCCCCTCGAGTGCTGGCGCGAGCCGAAGTGCAGTCGCTGCCGCTCTACGCGCCGGAGCTGGCCGAATGCGCGCTGGATATGAGCGACAACACCAATCTCTGGGGCGCGCCACCGGCTGCGCGCCGCGCCCTGGCCGAGGCACCCGAGGCGGCGCTCAGCCGCTATCCGTCGCTGTATTCCGCGCCGCTCCGCGCTGCCGTGTTGCGCTACCTGGAGCTCGACGGGGCTGGCGACATCGGCGTCGTCACCGGATGCGGCTCGGACGACGTGATCGATTCGACGATGCGCGCCTTCGGTGCACCGGGCGACCGGGTCGCGTTCTCGGCGCCGACGTTCTCGATGATTCCCACCTTCGCGCGGCTGAACGGTCTCGATCCGATCTCCATTCCGCTCACCGCGCGCTTCGACGTCGACGCCGAGCGCCTGGTACACG
This sequence comes from Gemmatimonadales bacterium, assembly GCA_038319425.1. Classification (GTDB taxonomy): domain Bacteria; phylum Gemmatimonadota; class Gemmatimonadetes; order Gemmatimonadales; family Gemmatimonadaceae; genus AG11. The sequence goes on along the minus strand of JBBQDE010000077.1, from coordinate 6,330 downwards.
TCGGTGCGAAGCTCACGTACCTGTGCTCGCCGAACAACCCGACGGCCACACCGCTCTCGCGCGAGGCGGTGGAGTATGTGGCCGAGCACGCGAGTGGCGTCGTGCTGCTCGATGAAGCGTACGCCGAGTTCGCGCCGGAGACGTTCACCGAGCTGGTGACACGCCATGAGCGCCTCATCGTGACCCGCACCTTTTCCAAGGCGTTCGGTCTCGCCGGCCTCCGCGTGGGATACGGCGTGGCGAGCGCGGAGACGGTGCGGATGGTGGAGCGGGCGCGGGGCCCGTACAAGGTGAATGCGTTCGCGGAGCGCGCCGCGCTGGCTGCCCTCGACGAGTCGCCCGACGCGCTCGGCTGGGTGCGCTCGCACGCCGCGCTAGCGACGAAGAACCGAGAGCGGTTCGCGGCTCGGCTGCCCGCGTTGGGCCTCGCGCCATTGCCGTCGGCGGCCAACTTCCTGTTCGTGCCGACACGCCAGGCCGTCGCGTTGGCGCGTGCGTTGCGCGAGCGCAGCATCCTCGTGCGCGCGTTCACGGGATTGCCGGGCGACCTTGCCGCCCTCAGCGCGTCCGACGGCGCCGCGCTTCGGATTGGCGTTGGGCCGTGGGACATGATGCAGCGCCTGCTCGACGCGCTCGCCGACGTGACGGCGTGACAACCGCGATGAAGGTCACCTTGTTCGACTACGGCGCCGGCAATCTGCATTCGCTCGCGAAGGCGCTCGATGGTCCGGATGTCTCGGTGCACATCGCGACGGATCCGGCACGAGCGGTGGATGCCGGAACCGACGTGCTGGTCTTGCCGGGAGTCGGCGCGTTCGGCGCTGCCGCCGGGCGTCTCGCCGTGGGGCGGGACGTGATGCGCGCCGCGATCATGAATGGCCTGCCGACCATCGGCATCTGTCTCGGTATGCAGCTGCTGTTCGACGGCAGCGACGAGGGCGACGGCGACGGGCTCGGCGTGATTCCCGGGCGCGTCACGCAACTACGCGCGGTGCGAGTGCCGCAGATCGGCTGGAATGGCGTGGAGCCGGTATCGGGCGAGACACTGTTCGAGGTTGCACCGCTTCCGATGGCGTACTACGCGAACAGCTTCGTCTGCCGGCCGGTTGACGAGAGCGTGGTCACGGGATGGTCGGAACATGAAGGAGATCGCTTTCCAGCCGCCGTGCGAGCGGGACGCGTGGTGGGCGTGCAGTTTCATCCGGAGAAGAGCTCCAGGCAGGGCGTGCGCTTTCTGCGCGCCTTCCTCGACGCCGCCCGCCCGACGGAGCGCCAGTGATCGCCATCCCCGCAGTTGACCTCCGTGACGGCGCCTGTGTCCAGCTCGTCGGCGGCTCGTACAAAGAGGAGCGCGTGCGGCTTGAGAACCCGGTCGAGGTGGCGCGCTCGTGGGAGCAGTTCGGCTTCGCCCGCCTGCACGTCGTCGATCTCGACGCCGCCACCGGCCGCGGCTCGAACCGCTCCATCGTCCGCTCGATCCTCGACGAAGCCGACGTGCCGGTGCAGGTGGGTGGCGGGATACGCTCTGGCGACGAGATCGAGGAGCTGCTCGAGGCCGGCGCGACGAACGTGATCGTCGGGACGCGGGCACTCGAGGAGATGGAATGGCTCGCCGGCATTGCCGGCCGTCATCCGGGAGAGATCATCGTTGCCTGCGACGTGCGCGAGCGGCGCGTCACCACGCGCGGCTGGGTGCGCACCCTTCCCGTCGACATCCTGGATGCGGTGGAGGAGCTGAACGCGCTCCCGCTCGCGGGCCTGCTGGTCACGGCCGTTCACCGCGAAGGGCAGATGCAGGGAACCGATCTTCCGCTCATGGAGGACGTCGCCGAATCGTCATACTTCCCGGTCTACGCATCGGGCGGCGTGGCATCCATGCAGGATCTCCGCGCCCTCGAGTATCGCGGCATCGCGGGCGTGGTGATCGGGATGGCATTGTACACCGGCGCGCTGGATGCGGCGGCGGTCGCGGGCGAGTTCCACGAATGACTCTCACTCCTGCCGGGAGCATGGCATGACCGTCGTCGTCCGGGAAACGAAGGAGACCACCATCCGCTGCGAGGTCGTGAGCGGGACAGGAGCGGCGACGGTGAACACCGGTGAGCGCTTCCTCGATCACATGCTCGTCACCTTCGCGCGCTACAGCGGGCTTGATGTCACGATCCGCGCGTCGGGCGACCTGCCGCACCATCTAATCGAGGACGTCGCCATCTGCATGGGTGCCGCGGTCATCGGTTCGCTGCCCGCCACGGCGGCGCGATACGGCGACCGCACCATCCCGATGGACGAGGCGCTGGTCCACTGCGCGCTCGATCTCGGCGGACGTCCCTTCTACCAAGGCCCGATCCCGAGCTCGTTGTACGAGCACTGGATGCGCTCGTTCAGCGACAATGCGCGCGCCACGCTGCACCTGCGCGTGCTGCGCGGACGCGACCGCCACCACATCGTCGAGGCGGCATTCAAGGCGCTCGGTCTCGCCGTGCGCGACGCGTTCGTCGATTCGGGCGCCGTGTTCAGCACGAAGGGCGGTGTCGCGCTGCGGGTCGAGGAGCAGGGTAGATAGATGCTGACGCGGCGCGTGGTCGTCTGCCTCGACGTGCAGGGAGGGCGCGTCGTGAAGGGCACGCAGTTCGTGAACCTGCGCGACGTGGGCGATCCGGTGGAGCTCGCGACACGCTACGAGCGTGAGGGTGCCGACGAAATCGTCTTCCTCGACATCTCGGCGAGCGCCGAGGAGCGTGGTACGCTGCTCGAGGTGGCGCGGCGGACGGCGGAGCGCCTGTTCGTGCCGCTCACCATCGGCGGCGGGGTCCGGTCGGCCGACGACGTGGGGCGCGCGCTCCGTGCCGGTGCCGACAAGGTGAGCATCAATTCCGCGGCGGTCGCGCGGCCCGGGATTCTCACCGAGTCGGCCGCGCGGTTCGGCGCGCAGTGCGTCGTGGCCAGCATCGACGCCAAGCGTGGAAGCGACGGCTGGCGCGTCTACGTGAAGGGCGGGCGCGAGGAGACGGCCCTCGACGCCGTCGCCTGGGCGGCAGAATGCGTCCGCCGCGGTGCCGGCGAGATCCTCCTCACCAGCATCGACAGGGACGGCGCACGCACCGGCTACGACATCGAGCTCACTCGCGCCGTGGCCGACGCGGTCCATGTTCCCGTCGTCGCGTCGGGGGGTGCCGGCAGCGCGGCGCACGTCTGCGACGTGCTCGAGCGCGGCCACGCCGACGCGGCGCTGCTCGCCGGGATCCTGCACGATGGCCTCACCACCGTGGGGTCGGTGAAGCAGGCGATGGTCGACGCGGGCCTCCCGGTGCGTGCGGCATGAGCGCATCGACCGATGCGCTCGACGCGCGCATCGCGCCGGCGGCCGAGCTGGCGCGCCTCACCGGTGACATTGCGCTTCGCCACTATCGCTCGCACCTCATCGTGGAAACGAAGGCGGACGGATCGCCGGTGACGGTGGCCGATCGCGCGGCGGAGGAGGCCGCGCGTGACTGGGTCCGTCGCTTCTTTCCCGAGGACGGCGTGCTCGGCGAGGAGTTCGGCGAGGAGCGCGCCGGCGCCCGTCGGCGCTGGCTGATCGATCCGATCGACGGCACCAAGTCGTTCGTTCGCGGCACGCCGCTCTGGGGCTCGCTCGTCGCACTCTGCGAGGGCGAGACCGTGCTGGCTGGCGCGGCGTATTTTCCCGGCGTCGGGGAGCTGGTGGCGGCGGCGCCCGGCGCTGGCTGCTGGTGGAACGGCAGCCGCTGCACGGTGTCGTCCGTCGCGACGCTCGGCGCCGCCACGGTGCTCACCACCGACGGCCGGTTTCGCGAGCACCCGGAGCGGCGTGCCGGCTGGGAGCGCATCGCGTCCGCCGCGTCCGTCGCGCGAACATGGGGCGATTGCTTCGGCTATCTGCTCGTGGCCACCGGACGCGCGGAGATGATGTGCGACCCGATTCTCTCGCCGTGGGATGCCGCTGCGCTGTATCCGATCGTGCGCGAGGCGGGCGGAGCGTTCACGGACTGGGCCGGACGCGACACCGCGTTCGGCGGCAGTGCCGTCGCGACCAACGGTTCGCTCGCCGCCGGCGTGCGTGCGCTGCTCGCCGATCCACTTGGGGAATGAGATGCTCGATCTGACCGCACTGAACTTCGAGAAGGGTGGGGGCACGGTGACCGTCGTCGCGCAGGACGCGGCATCCGGCGTCGTGCTCATGGTGGCCGCGGCCGATCGCGAGGCCCTCGAGCGCACCATCGCGACTGGCGAGATGCACTATCGCTCGCGCACGCGCGGCCTGTGGCACAAGGGCGCCACTAGTGGCAACGTGCAGCGGGTCGTCTCCCTGAGCCCCGACTGCGATGGCGACGCGGTGCTCGCGCGCGTCGCGCCGGCGGGGCCGGCTTGCCACACGGGTGCGGTGTCGTGTTTCGGGTCGGATGCGCTCGCACCCGACGTGATCGCCGCACTGGATGCGACGATCGCCGCGCGGGCTGCGGCGCCAGCGGAAAGCGGGGACGCCCGGGCTAGCTACACAAGACGTCTGCTGGACGACCGGAATCTCCGGCTCAAGAAGATCGGGGAGGAGGCCGCGGAGCTGGTGACCGCATGCGCCGACGGCGACGCGGTGCGTGCACGCGAGGAAGCCGCAGACCTCGTGTATCACACGTTGGTGGCGCTGCACGCGGCCGGTGGCACACTGGCCGACGTGCGTGGCGTCCTCGCCGCGCGCGGCGGCCTGCCGCCGCGCTAGTCCGACTCGCTCAGAACTGCGAGAGGAGCGCCCGGTCGACCTTGGTCGTGTCTCCAACGAATGCGAAGCGGAAGTTCGTCAGATAGGTCTTCGCCACACGCTGCACGTCGGCCGGCGTCACGCGCCTGAGCTCTTCCATGAAGCGGTCCGCCGCGCGGAAATCGCCCCGATAGAGCTCCGCGCGCGCCAGCACATTGGCCTGATCGGCGTTCGTTTCGTTCTTGAGGTAGTACTCGGTGATGAACTGCTGCTCGAGGCGTTTCAGTCCGGCGGCTTCCACCTCGTCGCTCTGGAGTGCTTTCAGCTCGTCGCGCATGATGCGCAGCACGGCATTGGGGTCCACCGTGGTCACGTACAGGCCGCCCACGGCGTACGCCCGCTCGAGGAACGGGCTCTCCACCGCATAGCTGAGGTTGCGGCGAGAGCGGACCTCTGTGAAGAGCCGCCCAGACAACACCGCCGTCGCCACGCGCAGTGCCGTGTAGTCCGGGCTCGTCGCGGCCGGGCCGGGCACGTAGCCGAGCAGGTAGTTCGTAGGCAGCGGCCGATTGTCGAACGCGACAGCCTTCGCTGCGGTGCGCAGGGCCGGCGGTGGCGTCCAGTGGTACGCGCCGCGTGGCAGCGTGCCGATCGTGGCGCGTACGAGCCGCTCGATCTGCGGGCGGTCCACGTTGCCCACGACGACGAGCATCATCCGCGAGGTCACGAACTGCTGCACGTGGTACTGCCGCAGCTGCGCCGCCGTGATCGCGGCGAGCGAGCTTTCCGTGCCGGTGGTGGGGATGGCGTATGGATGCTGCTGGAACAACAGGCTGTCGGCTAACTCCGTCGCGGCGTTGTCCGGATCGGTGCGGCGCTCGCGTGCGCCAGTCAGCATCTGCGCGCGCACGAGCTCCACCTCGCTCGCGTCGAGCGTCGGCGCCACTACGCGATCCGCCATCAGGGCCCAGGTCGAGTCGAACGTGGTCCGGACTGACTGCAGGTCGATCGCACTCCAGTCTTCGGTCGACTCGATCGAGATGCGGCTGCCCAGGCGCGCGGTGCGCTGCCGAAGCACGGAGCCGGGAAAGCGCCGGGTACCCCGCTCGCTGGCGACGAGCAGCATCGCTTCGATCCCCGCCGTCTGCGGCGTGAGCTGTCGCGTGCCCCCCAGCAGGTAGAGGCTGGCGACGACGACTTCGTTCGCCGTGTTGCGCCGGAGGATCACCGGAATGCCGTCGACCTCGAACTTCGTCGTGACGGCCGTGTCGGGAGCGAGCGCGAGACGTGGCGACAGCGGCGACGACAGCGGCGCGCGCGTGACCCCGTGTTCACCTGCGCCCATCATGCCGAGGAGCAGCAGCGCGGCTGTCTTCATGGCGTTCCTCCCACCGTCAACTCCGATTCGGTCAGCTTGAGCGTGCGGCGCGTCTCCGGGGAGAGCAGCACGCCCGTCACGCGCGGCTTGCCTAGGATGTATTTCGACGCATAGCGGCGCAGGTCGTCCGGTGTCTGTTTCGCCATCGCGTCGTTGTACCCGTAGAAGTATTCCATGCCGGTCACGGCCCACCAGAACCCGAGCTGGTGCGCGAAACCGGACGCGCGTTCGAGGCTCT
>JBBQDE010000076.1:0-9318 GCA_038319425.1 Gemmatimonadales bacterium | reverse complement strand
GCTCCAGGAGCTCGCCGGCATCACGCCGACCCAGGCCTATCAGGCGACGTCGATGGCCGCGGACGCGCACATCACGCAGCTCGTGGACGGCAACGTGGGCGTCCACATGATGATCGCGAAGCGCGTCTTCACCCGGAACGTTCGGGCCGGCGTTACGGCCGAGGGTCATGGGGCATCGCGCCGCCAACCCTAGCGACGCGACGCTACCGCGTTCCGCCACTTGGTCAGGGATGCCAGGGATGTCAGCGCTGGCGGCGCTCCTGGTGGCGGCCCTGCACGTCGGTGCTGGTGCGCAGGGAGTCGATACCCTCCCCCGCGCCGCGATGGACTCGATCGCCAATCGCCTGACGGTGATACGGCAGACGACCGTCGAGCAGTCGTCGTGGCCACGCGTGCTGCTCTACCGCTTCATCGACGCGTCGCCCGAGGAGTGCACCGCCATGTTCGCAGACTACGAGCATCAGGCCGCCTACATCAGGGATCTGGTGGAGGCGACGATCACACGCCGCCTCGATTCGTCGCGCACGGAAGTCTTCTTTCGCTATTCGTCCGGCATCCGGCTGCTACCAACGACGACGTACACGGTCATGGAGCGGCTCGCGCGGGCGGACAGCAACAGGTACATGGTGTCATGGACGCTCGTGAGCGGATCGAAGCTCAGGAGCATCCAGGGGAGTGCTCGGTTCTTCGGCTGGACGAACCCGGTGTCCGGCCGAGCCGGCACGCTGCTCGTGTACGAACAGTTCGTGGTGCCGAGCTTCATCGGCGACGGACTTGGCTTCGTGCGAGCTCGCGCGCTGAATGGCGTTCGCGACGCCGTCGATGCGATCGCGGCGGAAGTGGAGCGCGAGCGTGCCACCGACCGAGTCCAGCTCGACAGACAGCGCGGCGCGCTGAACGCCGCGCTCCGCACTCAGTAGTCGAGCACGACCCGACCGTACGCGTCGGCACCGTAGCACGCCGGAGCACCGGCTGGCGGTGTGCCGATCACGCGCCCGCGCTGCCCGGCGCGAAGGATCAGGCCGTCCGCCGCCGGTGCGTAGAAGACCGTGCGGGCCTGGCCATCGGGTGTCCGGGCGGCCGCTTCCGCCGCGCACGACGGCACCACGCGCCGGTCGCTGGTCCCGAAATCCACCACCATCGCGCCGCCGCCGATCACGACGTACGGACTGCCGCTGAGATCGGGCGTGCCCGGAAGGTACGGCGCAGCCGCCGCCGATTCGTACCCGCTGTAGAGGGGACGGCCATTCGTGTCGTACACGCCGCCGCCGCCGTACCCGGTCTGCGGGTAGTAGCTGGCCTGCGGGTAGAAGCTGGCCTGCGGGTAATAGCCATACCCGCTGGGGACCGGCACGTAGACGACGCGCGGCGCCACATGCTGGCGTTCGTGCCGCTGTCCCTGGTCCTGCTGCTGGTGCTGCTGCCGGGTGTACCAGCCCGGCTCGATGATCACGGTGGCGCCGGGATACGGTGTGGTGGCTCGCGGCGTTTCCACCTGCGCGGCCTGTACCGAGATGGGGTGCGACCGCTGCGCGCTGGCGGTGGGCGAGATACCCGCGGCCGCGAGGACACCGGCGACGACGAGCGCGGAATGCCGCGCGCGACCTGTGCTGACCATCTCACCCCTCCTGATCGGACCCCGCACCCGGCGGTCCGGGCGCAGTTTTCTTACCCTGCGGACCCATCCGTGTTGCCGGTGCGTCACTGCCGCCTACGCGCCGCCGGCGGCCAGCCACGGATCGTGCGACATCCAGTTCTCGTCGGGCGCAAAGAGGAACACCATCCCGCCATCCGCGAGCTTGGGCAGGAGTTGCTGGGCACGTGCCGGCTCCATCGCCGGGCACCCCTCACTGCGCCCCGCCTTCGATGACGTCACGTACGGCGCGCCGTGCGCCACCACCCGCCGGGCGAACGCGTTGTCGTTGAACCCCTCCGACACGCCGTCGAGCCGCATTCCCACGGCGCTGTACGCCTGACCCGAGGCGTGGCCGTGGAAGTTGTAGATCGATCTCGCCACGTAGAGGCCGAGCGACGTCGCCGCGCTCCCGGACACATTCGAGAAGCGGGTGGGGACGCCGAACTGGCTGGTGGACGACCCACGGCCGTGCGCCACCGTGAACGGACCATCCACGATGCGCAGGGAGTCCATGTCGAACACGTAGCCGCGAGCCGTCGTGCTGGGGAGGCCGTAGTCCACGAAGTAGAGGAAGGGCTTCCGCACCTCGGTCGGGTGCGAGGTCCTGTAGGCGAAGTAGCTGTGGAACGCCGTCTCGAGCGCCTGCGGACGGCTGAGCTGGCGCACCGACCCGGTGAAGGCGTCGAGCGCGGCTCGGGTCACCGTCGCAACGCTCACCGAGGTGTCTGGGGCGCCGGTGGCTGGCGCTGTCCCGTTCACGAAGGAGATTGCCGCCGTGAGCACCGGTCCATCTCGATGCCGGCTGGGCGCGAAATGCGCCCCGGCGAAGACGAGAGCAGCCGCGCCGACGAGTACGTTCTGCAGGTACTTCGGTGGACGCATGGGCTCGCTCTCCTGCGGCTGTCGGCGGCGGGGCGGGAACGAGACGGGCAGGAGAGGGCACCGGCCGCTCCCCACGCTTGCGTCCCGCTTGTGGCACGGGAGTAATCTAATGATTACTGTGCGACATGTAAAGCGTTGGCAGACATGCTTTTACTGCAGCGTTCGTCGCACTGATTGGTAGTCGAGAGCAACACGGTGCCCGTCCCAGATCATCGATACCCCGCAATCGGCCTCGAGTGGCGCTGAGTCTCCAACGGCTGGATGAGCGGTCCGCATGTCAACGTTTTGCGGTGGGCGACCGGTCGAGTCGAGCCAGCTCCGCCTCAGACGCGATGAAGCCGAACGCGGGCCAGCCGCCCGAGCGAATGGAGCGTCTGAACTGCTCGCGGGCGCGCACGGTGTCGCCCTTCACCATGTACCAGTTGCCGAGGCCGAAGCTCAACGTGGCCACGTCGACGTCGCTCGTGTCTGACGGAGCGAAGAGCGCGTCCGGCTGGGTCTCTCCGCGATACAGGCGCAGCCGCTTCACGTAGGCGTTGGCCGCCGGAAGAGTGTCCGGTCGTCGCGCGAGCATGGCGGCCGCTTCCGATGCGCGGCCGGCCCGCTGCAGCGACATCCACAACCAGTCCGTCGCGCCGGCCAGCTCGCCGCCGTCCGGCGCGCGCGGCTGCGCGCGCGAGAACGCATCGGCCGCCGCGTTGAAGTCGCCGCGCACGAAGCGCAGCACGCCGAGGTGATAGAGCACGCCATAGAGCGTGCTGTCGAGACCATAGCCGCGCGTCAGGTCGGCCATCGCTCCGTCGAAGTCGCGCACCGAGAGACGGCGATGTCCGCGCCAGCGGTAGAGTAGGGGATCGTTGGGCGCCACGGCGAGGGCGCGCGTGAAGGTCTGCACCGCCTCGCGCATCTGCCGGGCGCCGGACTGCGCGACGCCAAGCTGGATGAAGCGCTGCACGGTGCGCGGGTCTGCGGCGAGCGCCTGTTGAGCCCGGGCCACGGGGCCGGTGTCGGCCTGCGCGCGGTACACGACGCCGGAGGACGACTTGTACTGCACGGACTGCGCGGTGACAGGTGCGACGGCGCCCGAGGTGAGGCTGGCGGCGACGACGATGGTGGAAAGCCGGGTAACGCGTGACATCGAGCAGATCCTCACGAGGTGGCCATCTTGAGACTGACGGTGAAGACGCTCCCGGCGCCGAGCTTGCTCGTGGCGGTGAGCGTGCCACCCATAGCCTCGGCCAGGCCGCGCGAGATCGCAAGTCCGAGCCCTGCGCCCTCGCGCGGCTGATTGAGGGCCCGGCCCACCTGTACGAAGGGGACAAAGATCTCCTCGAGCTTGTCGGGCGGAATGCCGGAGCCGGTGTCTTCGACATGGATGTGCACGACATCGTGGGCGACCGACGAGCGAACGTCGATGCGTCCGCCGGGCGGTGTTGCCTTCATCGCGTTCCCGATGAGGTTGACCAGCACCTGATGCAGTCGAGTGGCGTCGCCGATCACGGCGAGCGGCCCCTTCGCGCGCCAGCATCGGTACTCCAGTCCTCGCTTCTCGATGTCGAACGCCACGGCGGACGTGAGCTCATCGAAGACGGCATTGACCGGCACGGGTACCAGATCCACTTCGAGGCGTCCGGCTTCGAGGCGCGCGAAGCTGAGAAGGTCCTCGATGAGATTCGCGAGCTGACGCTGGTTCCTTTTGATCCGCCCGAGATCGAGTTGCTGCTGCTCGCTCAGCGCCCCGCGTAGCCCCAGTTCCCAGAGCTCCAGCAATCCGCCGATGGCGTTGAGCGGCTGGCGAAGCTCGTGACTCACCGTCCGCAGGAACTCCGACTTTGCAGCGTTCGCCGCCTGGGCCTCCTCGAGCAGGCGAGCGCGCTCCTCCTGCTGGAAGCGCCGCTCCGTGATGTCCTGAAAATAGGCGATGGCGCCCCCGTCCTCGGCGGGGTAGGCGCGGAGGTCGAGCCATCGCCCCACGATGGTACCGAATCCTTCGAGGGCCATCGGCTCGCCATCGTCGATCACGGTGCGGATGAGCCGCACGAAGGGCGAGGTGCTTCCGTGTGGGAGCGTCCCGACGTTCTCGCCCAGGAGTCCGTCTCGATCGATACCGAACATCGTCGCGGCCCTGGCGTTGACGTAGGTGAACCGCATGTCGCGATCGAAGGTGACGAAGCCGTCGGTGATGGATTCGACGATGGACTCGCTTCGCTGCCGCTCGCGCCGTTCGGCGGCGAAGGCGTCAACGCGTTCGATCGCCTGAGCGCCCTGGCCAGCGAGCGTCAGAAAAAACTCCCGGTCGTCATCACTGAAGTCTTGTGGGTCGGCGAAGGTGAACGACATCGCGCCTACGGCCCGGCCGGCGATAATGAGCGGCACGGTGGCCACGGCACTTCGTCCTATAGTCTCCCAGATGCCGCGCAGCGCCGGGTAGCGCGCGAGCAGCCCGTCCGGCCCGTCGCGCGCTCCGATGAAGATCGGCGCTTCCGTGCGAATGCACTCGGCCGTGGGCGTGTCGCGCGTCAGCGGGAAGCGCTCGTAGTCCGCCTTGAGATTCTCAGGGAACCCCGTCTCACCATACATCACCGCCTCGTCGGTCGCGTCGTCGCGCATGGCGAGCATGCCGGTGAACGCGCCGGTCGCCTGCGCCGCTTCCGCCACCACCACCGACGCGACGTCGTCCAGTGTTCGGGCGCGGGCCAGGAGCGCGGTGAGATTCTGTAGCTGCCGCATGCGATTGGCCGCACGCTCGGCCGCGGTCCGGGCCGCGTGCTCATGGTACACGTCCGTGTTGGTCCCGAACCATCGGATGACCGCGCCCTTCTCGTCACGAAGCGGAAAGACGCGGGTGAGGAAGGGACGAAACGAGCCGTCCGCTGCGCGCAGCGGAAAGGTCATCTCGAACGGCTTACCCGTGTGGATGGAACGGACCCAGAGCTCGAGCACCTCGGGGAGGGTGACCGGATCATGGACGCGTCGCCATCCCCAGCCTTCCATCTCCGCGGCGACCGTCCCCGTGTACTCGTACCATCGGTCGTTGTACCAGAAGATCCACCCGTCAGGATTCGCCATCCACGCGAGAGTCGGAATCGAGTTCGCGAGCGCTCGATATTCCGCCTCCTGCGCACGCAGCTCCTCGGCCTTGCGCTCGCCGTCCGCGCGCGCCTGTTCCAGCGCGACATTCGCTTCATGCAGCTCCTGATTGGCCTGTTCGAGCTCTTCACTGATCGTCTGGGCTTCCTCGATCTGCTGCTCCAGCTCGATCGCCTGACTCTGGAGAAGCTCTGCATGCGCCGCCAGCGCGGCTTCGGCCGCTCGCCGATCGGAGACGTCCCGAAGGATGCCCGAAAAGATGCGACGCCCCGCCGAGGTGAATTGGCCGAAGGAGATCTCCACGGGGATCTCGAGCCCAGCGCTGGTCAGCAGGGGGAGCTCGATCCCCTTCCACGGGATGTTGCGCACTCCCGTCGCCAGGAAGCGCGTGACGCCACCCCGGTGGGCGGCGCGATAGCGCTCCGGCATGAGACGGGTGAGCGGCTGACCGACGAGCTCCGCCGACGGATACCCGACGAGCCGCTCCCCGGCGGGGTTGATCGAGAGGATGGTGCTCGCCTCGTCGATCGTGACGATGGCGTCGGCGGCGCTCTCGGCAAGCACGCGATAGAGCTCGCCGATGTCGAGCGACGGATTCAGGGTCACTCCGCAAGATGTGCGGAGGCGCGTGCCGAGCGGAAGAGCGACGATCATGGCGGCTCCCGCAAGGAGTGGAGGATACCGGCGTCCTGGCCTACAAGGGACGGGCCTGCGCCCGCTCATCAACGGCAGCGACACGGCCGACGTCGCCCTGAAGAGGGCGCTGCGCATCCATGCGGTGGAAGCGAGGCACGCCGAGAAGATCCGCCGCATTCGTTCTCGAGCGCCTGTCGAGCGAACGACCGCCTCGCAAGCGCCCGCCATCCAACATCGCGACACGGAAGCACGTAGGATATCGCGAAAGCAGCTCGTGGACCGTTCGTTGCCATCGCGGTAGACGACATGTTCATCTCCGACTTCGCCATCCGCCGCCCGATCATCACTGTCGTGACGATGATTGCGCTGGTCGTGTTCGGCATCGCCGCCCTCGGCCGCCTGCAGACCGACGAGTTCCCCGACATCGACGCACCGATCGTCTTCATCGGCATCGTCTACCCCGGCGCGTCCCCCGATCAGGTGGAGCGCGAGGTGGTGGATCGGCTGGAAGACCGGATCTCCGGCATCGCGGGCCTCGACCAGCTGCGCTCGAGCTCCACCGACGGGTTCGCCCAGCTCATCGTCCAGTTCCAGTTCGGCAAGTCATCGGATCAGGCGACCCAGGACGTGCGCGACGCGATTTCGGCCGTGCGCGCGCAGCTTCCCACGGAGATCGTCGAGCCGATCATTCAGCGCTTCGATCCCTCGCAACAGCCGATCGTCTCGCTCGCGCTCACGTCGGTCACGCTCACCCCCGCGCAGCTCACCCAGATCGCCGACCAGTCCATCGGCGGCGAACTGCGCTCCATCTCCGGTGTGGCGCAGGTGAACGTGGCGGGCGCCGACAGCGCCACGCTCAACGTCATCCTCGATCCGGCTCGGCTCACGGCGGCCGGCGTGGGGGTCGATCAGGTGGTCGGCGCGCTGCGCGCGCAGAACGTCGCCGCGCCGGTGGGCCAGCTCACTGGCCCCGTGATGGAGCGCGCCATCCGCATCGAAGGACGTCTCGAGCATCCGGAAGACTTCGCACAGCTCACCGTCGCCACGAGAAACGGCGCACCGACTCGACTGGGTGACGTGGCCACGGTCGAGGCGGGGTCGGCCGACCGGCGCTCGGCCGCGCTGTACAACGGGCAGGAGGCGATCGGGCTCGACATCGTGAAATCCAAGGGCTACAGCACGACCACGGTGAGCGATGCCATCAAGGCGCGGCTGCCGGCGCTGCGGGCCGCGCTGCCGACGGGGACGGCGCTCGAGGTCGTGCGCGATGCCGGCCAGCGCGTGCACAACTCCGTGCGCAACGTGCAGGAAGCGCTGATCGAAGGGGCGCTGCTCACCGTGCTCGTCGTCTTCCTTTTCCTCAACTCGTGGCGGTCCACCGTGATCACCGGCCTCGCGCTGCCGGTGTCCGTGCTCGCGTCGTTCGTGCCGCTCTGGATCTTCGGCTTCACCCTCAACACGATGTCGCTGCTGGGTCTCTCGCTCGCGATCGGCATCCTGATCGACGACGCCATCGTGGTGCGCGAGAACATCGTGCGGCACGTGGAGATGGGGAAGGACCACGTGACCGCGTCGCACGAGGGGACAGAGGAGATCGGTCTCGCCGTGGCGGCGACGACGTTCTCGATCGTCGCCGTGTTCGTGCCGGTCGGCTTCATGAGCGGCTTTGCGGGGCAGTGGTTCAAGCCGTTCGCCCTCACCATTGCGGCCGCGGTCCTCGTCTCGCTGTTCGTCTCGTTCTCGCTCGATCCGATGCTGTCGGCCTACTGGGCCGACCCGCAGATCGAGGCGCACGAGCGCCGCAACCCGATCGCCCGCACGCTCGATCGCTTCAACCGCTGGTTCGACCGGCAGGCGAACCGGTATCGCAGCGGCATCGCGTGGGCACTCGACCATCGGAAGTCGATGATCGCGTTCGCGGCTGCGACGTTCATCGGCGCGATCGCGCTCCAGGTCCTGTTCGGCGGCTTCGGTTTCGTCCCGAACAGCGATCGCAGCGAGACGACCGTCACGGTGGAGGCGCCACCGGGTTCGAGCCTCGAGTACACGCGCGTCGTCACCGAGCAGGTCGCCCGCCTCGTTCGCGCGCACAAGGAAGTACGCTACACGTACTCCACCATCGGGAGCGCGTCGGGCTCGGGGGGAGTGGACATGGGCTCCGTCTACATTCGTCTCAAGCCGAAGGCCGAGCGCGACATCAGCCAGCAGGCATTCGGCATCAGGCTGCGCAAGGAGCTGCGCTCCATCGGTGACGCGACGGCCTACCTGCTCGAGGCCGGCGGCCCGGGGGGCGGACAGAAGCCGCTGCAGCTCCAGCTCCAGGGCGCCGACGAGCGCGTCCTGTCGCAGCTTGCTGACTCGATCGCGCGCATCGTGCGAACCGCGCCGGGCGCGGTGGACGTCGGGCTCTCGACCAAGGGTCAGAAACCGGAGCTCAAGGTGACGATCAACCGCGGTCTCGCCGGCTCGATCGGGGTGAGCGTCGGACAGATCGCGCAGGCACTGCGCCCGGCGTTCGCCGGCGTGGACGCCGGCAATTGGGTGGATCCCACCGGCGAGACGCGATACGTGCGTGTGCGCCTCCCCGCCGCGCTGCGCGAAAGTCCGGCAGACCTCGCGCGGGTGCCCATCGTGCTGTCGTCCGGTGCCAACGGTCCCACCGTCGTACCGCTCGCTCAGGTGGCGACGATTACCGCGAGCGAGGGGCCGGCCCAGATCGATCACCTCAACCGAATCCGCGTCGTCACGATCGGCGCCAACATCGAAGGCTCCATCGGCAACGTGTCGCGCGAAGTGCAGAGCCGGCTCGCGGCCTTCCGCCTGCCCGAGGGCTATGTGCTCAACGCCGGCGGGCCGGCGAAGGACCAGGCGGAGGTATTCGGCTCGATCTTCACGGCGCTCGGAATCGCGGTGATGCTGATGTACCTCATTCTCGTGGTGCAGTTCGGTTCCTTCCTCGATCCGCTCGCGATCCTGTCGTCGCTGCCGCTGTCGCTCATCGGCGTCGTGCTCGCACTGCTCGTCACGCACGACACGCTCAACATCATGAGCCTCATCGGCGTCATCCTGCTGAT
>JBBQDE010000075.1:0-9354 GCA_038319425.1 Gemmatimonadales bacterium | reverse complement strand
GGGCGGGGGCGCCCGTCCATGGTTCGTGTGCAGCACGACGCCGGTCGCGTTGAGCACGGGGCGCTGCGCCGGCCGCGGGGCCGTCGCGAGCCGGTCGGCGACGGCGCGCACCCAGCCGCCCGCGTCGATCGGCGCGGGCGCGCCGAGCTCGCGCACCTGCGCCACGACGTCACGAACGGCGTCCACCACCAGCCCGCGCGGCGCGGCGTCGAGCAGCGCGCGCACGCCCGCGCTCTCGAGGAGCGTGCTTACGCTCGGCAAGGCGCGGCGCGGGTCGCTCACGGCCGGACCGGGGCGGGCCTGGCCGCGGGCGGTACCGGCGCGGCGCGGCGGGTGGAATCGGCGGCGGGCGGCGGAGCGGCACGCGGCGTGGTGAAGCTGCGCTCACTGGCGTCGGCGCGGCCACTCAGCGCGCGTGTGGTGCTCACGCTCAAGTGATAGGTGGTGCTCGGCGCGAGCGGCCGCGCGATGCGCACCAGCAGCGCCGTGTACGGCGCCGGCGCGCTCGGCGTCGCCACGGCGCCCGGCTTGCGCGCGGTGGTGGCTGGCGCGGCGGCGCGCGGCAGCAGTGGCTTGCCGGCCAGGGAGTCCGTGCGGCGCAGCGAATCGGCGACGGCCTGCGCCCTCGCCACGAGCTCGGCCTGCTCCGCACGCGGCGTGATCACGGCGAGCACGGGCACGACACTGCTGTCGGCGGCGACGAGACGGAACGCCGTGGACGGCGGCGGCTGGTCAGGATCGAGGTAGCGATCGAACGTCACGCGCAGCGACAGCGAGTCGCTCACGGTGACGGAGGCGATGCGAGGCGGCAACGTGTCGCGCGCGATCGTTCGCAGCTCGAGCGGCTGCGGCTGCGGTACGGTGACGCGCGCCGTGTCGAACTGCTCCGAGCGGTCGAGCGCGCGGTTGTTGTTGGCATCGATGATCGCGCGCACGAGATAGCTGCCCGGCGGCAGCGGTCCGACGGTGAACTGTCCCACGCTGTCCGATTGTGCGAGGTACAGCACGCTGTCCGGGGTGACCGCCTGCACGAGCGCGCGCGCCGCGGGGCGCTCTCCGATCCAGTCGAACACGGTGCCGCGGATGCGGTCGGGCGGAATCGTCGGCCCGGTGGAGAAGACGATGCTCGCGCCGGCGTGCGTCGCATTGCCGCGAAGGTCCGCCAGCCCGGGCAGGAGCGTGACGGTGTAGGCGGTATTGTCGCGGAATCCGTTGCGGGGCCGGATCTCGATGCGGCTGCGGTGCCAGCTCACTCGCGGGCTGCCGTCCGAAGGCGACACGAGGAAGTAGTTGTCGAGCTCCTGCGCCCCGCTGCCGCGGTCGTTGATCGTTTCGTCGAACTGGAACGTCACGATGCGCTCGCGCACGTTCACCGCGTTCGAATCGGGCGTCACGGAGATCAGCCGTGGCGGCGCGTGGTCCTCCGCGCCGCCCGGTGGGGGAGACGCGGAGGCGCAGGCCATCGATCCGCCGATGAGCGCGAGCGCGATCAGCCTCCGCCGCACAATCCCTCAACGCGCTTGGCCAGCTGCTCGCGGCGGGTGCTCCACTCGGCGAGCTTCACGCGTTCCGCGTCGATCACGGTCGACGGCGCGCGCTCGACGAAGGCCGGGTTGCCCAGCCGCGTCGCGAGCGCGCCGAGCTGCTTCTCGAGGCTGGCCAGCTCGGTGCGGAGCCGCGCGCATTCCTTGCCCACGTCGATCACGCCGTCGAGCGGCACGATGAGCTCCGTGCCGCCGGGAAGGATGACGCTCGCGCCCTGGGTCGTCGGCGCCCACTCGACGAAGGTGAGCGCCGTCTTCGCGAGTCGATTGACGAGCGAGAACTCCTCGTCGAGCATCCGGCGGCGGTCGGCGTCGGCGACGACGAACGCCGTGATCACCTTCGACGGCGACACGTTGTACTCCGACCGGATCGTGCGCAACGCGGCGACGACGGCGCGCAGCAGGTCGAACTCGCCGGCCTGCGCGCCGGCATCGGTGGAGGACCGTGCCTCGGGCCACGGCGCGGTCGCGAGGTAGGTCCCGTCCACGTGTCCGGGCAAGCGCTGCCAGAGCGCCTCGGTGATGAAGGGCACGATGGGATGCAGCAGCCGCAGCGCCTGGTCGAAGACGTGCACCAGTACCGAGCGCGCCACCTGCTGATCGTCACCGGGCGTGAGCAGCCGCGTCTTGATCGCCTCGAGATACCAGTCGGCCAGCTCGTTCCACACGAAGCGGCGCGCCGTCTCGGCGAGATCATTTAGGCGAAGCCCGGCCGCGCGCTCCTCGTCGAGCCACACGCCGCGAATGGGGGCGAGCGGGCCGATCGCCCGGTCGCACTCGCGGATCGCGAGCTCGAGGCGCTCGAGAATCCATGCATCGGCGCGACCCAGCTTGGCGGGCGTGAGCTCGGCGAACGGGCGCACGTCGCCGGCGCCGACGTTGGTGAGCAGGAAGCGGCCGATGTTCCAGAGCTTCGTCGCGAAGTTGCGGCCCGGCGCAAAGGTCTTCTCGAGGTCGGCGGGATCGAGGAAGACGTCGGCCCCGAGCCCCATGCCCGATACGAGCGTGAAGCGCAGCGCGTCGGCGCCGTACAGCCGGATGACGTCGAACGGGTCGATGCCGTTGCCGAGCGACTTCGACATCTTGCGGCCCTTGGTATCGCGCGCCGTGCCGTGCAGGTACACGGAGTGAAACGGCGCGTCACCCATGAAGGCGTAGCCGGCCATGATCATCCGGGCGACCCAGAAGAACAGGATCTCCGGCGCCGTCACGAGCACGTCGCTCGGATAGAACGCGCGCAGGTCGGTGGCCCCCTCGTTCGGCCAGCCGAGGGTGGACATCGGCCAGAGCCAGCTGGAGAACCAGGTGTCGAGCACGTCCTCGTCCTGCATCACCGCGCCGCCGCACTGCGGACAGGCGGCGAGGTCCTCCACCGTGGCGGTCATGTGGCTCGCGTCGTTCTGGCAATACCACACCGGCACGCGATGGCCCCACCAGAGCTGCCGCGAGATGTTCCAGTCGCGGATGTTGGTGAGCCAGTTCTCGTAGACGGCGATGTGGCGCTCGGGGAGGATGCGCACGCGGCCGCTCCGTACGCCCGCGAGCGCCGGCTCGGCCAGCGGCTGCATGCGCACGAACCACTGGTCGCTCAGGCGCGGCTCCACCACGGTGTCGCATCGATAGCAGTGCCGCACGTTGTGGGTGTGCGGCTCCTTCTTCACGACGCGTCCCGCCGTCTCGAGCAGGGCGACGATCCGCTTGCGCGCCTCAAAGCGATCGACGCCGACCAGCTCCGCGGGCACTCGTCCCGCCGCATCCGTACCCTCGCCCATTTTGCCGAACTGGTCGATCACGATCGGCATGTCGAGCTTGTGGCGGCGTCCCACCTCGAAGTCGTTCGCGTCGTGCGCCGGCGTGATCTTCACGACGCCCGTGCCGAACGCCGGGTCGGCGTACTCGTCGGCGATCACCGGGATCGGCAGGTCGAGGATCGGCAGCAGCACGTTGCGCCCGATCAACGACTGGTAGCGCTCGTCGTCCCGGTTCACCGCCACGGCCACGTCGCCGAGCATCGTCTCGGGGCGCGTGGTGGCGATCGTGATCGATCGCGACGGATCGTCCTGCAGCGGATACGACACGTGATACAGCGTGCCGTTCGTCTCCTGCGGCTCGGCCTCCTCGTCGGAGAGCGACGTGAGGCAGCGCGGGCACCAGTGGATCACCCGGTGGCCGCGATAGATCAGGCCGCGATCGTACAGGCGCACGAACGCTTCGCGCACCGCGCCGCTCAGCTCGGGGCTGAAGGTGTACGCGGTGCGCGACCAGTCGGCCGACGCGCCCATGGCGCGCAGCTGCTGGAGGATGGTGCCGCCGGTTCGCTCGACGAACGTGGCCGTGCGCTGGAGGAACTTCTCGCGCCCGATCTCCTGGCGGGTGAGCCCTTCGTCGGCGAGCTGGCGCTCGATGATGTTCTGCGTCGCGATGCCGGCGTGGTCGGTGCCTGGCACCCACAGCGTCTCGCGTCCCTTCATGCGCGCCCACCGCACGAGCACGTCCTGCACCGTCGCGTTCAGCCCATGGCCGACATGCAGGATCGCCGTGACGTTGGGCGGCGGGAGCAGGATGGTGTACGGATCGCGGTCGCCGCCGATGCGCGACGAGCGCGCGGCGTCGGCCGTGAACGCGCCCGCCTGTTCCCACCGCTCGTAGATCCGCGTCTCGGCGGACGCGGGATCGTACTGCGCGGGAAAGTCATCGGGCGCGGTGGCGCCGGCGGGGGAGGGCTCGGTGGTGTCCGAAATAGACATGACCGCAGAAGTTAACCCGCGGGTCATGCGTCCTGAAGGTTGTCGGCCGGGCCGACGGCGCGCTCAGTCGCCCGTCGTGTTGTTCGGCTTGGCCACGTGGTCGGCCTTCGGCACCCCGGTGGGGGCGATGGGCGAGCCACCCGTGCGGTCGCCCTTCACGACCTTCTTCTCGCGATGCCGGCGTTCGGCGATGCCAGCCGTGTCGTCGGCCGCCTCGGCCAACTCCGCGTCGGCGCTCGACCAGCGCTCCTTGAGGTCCACGCGCGGATCGGCATGGCGGTCCGGCTCATCCGACGTGCCCTGGCGACGCCGACCCGTGCCGACGGTGTGGCCGTCCCAATGCGCCTCGGTGAGCGCGTCGTCCCCGGCCGCGAAGCGGCGGGTGTGGTCCTGGATGCGCTCCTCCTCGTCCCCGACCGCGATGCGGTTGAGCACCGTCACCACGCCCGGGACGCCGCGCGCCAGCACCACCGCGTGCTCGGCCTCGTCTTCGGTCGTCACCCAGCCGGCGAGCTCGATCGTCTCCTCGCCGATGCCGCCGATGTCGATGGCGCGCTCGCTGAGGATGGGATCGTTGCGGAACGCCTCGAGCACGCGCTCCTCGAGCGCGGAGCCCTCGGCCGATTCCATCACCTCGTCGTCGTCGTACTCGTCTTCATAGTCGGAGAAGTCGTCGGCGACGACGGGGCCGGCCAGCGATTCGGCGCTGTCCGCGGCGCCGCGTCCAACGCGGCGGGCAAAGCTCGTGAGGCCGCTGAAGCCGCCCACCCGCTGGGCGACGAGCATGCCGACCGCGAATCCCGCGACGGCGCCGAGGAGGACGCTCGTGACGGTGCCGCTGACGGAGGATTCGTCCTCGTCCTGAAACCGCAGATATGACATGGCGGAAAGCCTGTGGCGGAGGGTCTGCCGCAAGGATAACTTGTGAGCGAAAGTTGCGCGAATAATTGCGTGCGAGGTGCAAGAAGAAGGCCGCACGTCGCCTCCCATATCCGGCCCGTTTGCGTCTCTCGCGAATCTTCCGCAGGTCGGACCCACCGGGCGATCCGGACGCCGTGCCGCTTCGGCGGGCCCTCATGTGGGGCCTGTTGGCGCTGGTGCTGGTCGTCGGTCTCGTGTTGTACTTCAAGTATGCGCGGCTCGTCGTGCCGTTCCTCTCCTAGCTGCTCCCACCCGTCGCCGCCGCATGATCGACCGTCCTGGCCCCGCCGTCATGGAGTCCGAGCTGACCCTGGTCCTCCCCGACGGCGCGACGCGCACCGTCGCCGCCGGGACGCTGCCCGCGGACGTCGTGCGTTCGATCGGCGAGCGCCTCCTCCAGGCGGCGATCGCCGTGTCGGTGAACGGCGAGATCCAGGACCTCGTGACGCCGTTGCGGAAGGGGGGCGCGTTCCGCGTGCTCACCGAGCGCGACCCCGAGGCGCTGGCGGTCCTCCGCCACTCGGCGGCGCACGTGCTGGCCACCGCGGTTCGACGCCTGCGCCCCGACGCCAAAATCGGCTTCGGCCCGGCCATCGACGAGGGCTTCTATTACGACTTCGAGGTCGCCACCCCGTTCACCCCCGAAGACCTCGAGAAGTTCGAGGCCGAGATGCGGAAGGTGGTCGCCGACAAGTACGAGTTCGCGCGCGCCGAAGTGGACATGCCCGAGGCGCGGAAGCGCTTCGCCGACGACCCGCTCAAGCTCGAGCGCCTGGACGACTTCACCGATCCGAACGAGATCATCTCGACCTACACGGACGGCCCGTTCATCGACCTGTGCAAGGGGCCGCACGTGCCGAACACCGGGCGGCTGAAGCACTTCAAGCTGCTGCACACCGCGGGTGCGTATTGGCGCGGCGACGAGAAGCGCCAGATGCTGCAGCGCATCTATGGCACGGCGTGGTTCAAGAAGGAAGAGCTCGACCAGTATCTCTTCCGCATCGAGGAGGCGAAGAAGCGCGACCACCGGAAGCTCGGCAAGGAGCTGGATCTGTTCCAGTTCCATTCGGTGTCGCCGGGCTCGGCGTTCTGGACGCCGCGCGGCACCATCCTCTACAACGCGCTCGTGGACTTCGTCCGCGACCGCCAGCGCGCCGATTTTCTCGAGGTGAAGACGCCGCTGCTCTACAACAAGGCGCTGTGGGAGCAGTCGGGGCACTGGGGCAAGTACCGCGAGAACATGTTCCTCGTGCACAACAACGAGACGGGCGAGCACGACATGTCGCTCAAGCCGATGAACTGCCCCTCGCACTACGTCTACTACCGCTCGGGCAAGCACTCGTACCTCGAGCTGCCGCTGCGCCTCGTCACCTTCGACGTGCTGCATCGCAACGAGCTCACGGGCGCGCTGTCTGGGCTTACCCGCGTGCGGCAGTTCGCGCAGGACGATTGCCACGTCTTCCTGCGCGAGGACCAGATCGCGCAGGAAGTGAAATTCCTCGTCGAGTTCATCCTCGGGCACTACCGCGCCTTTGGCCTGGAGGCGCGGCCGAAGTTCGCCACGCGTCCCGAGCAGCGCATCGGCGACGACGCGATGTGGGATCGCGCCGAGGACAGCCTCCGGCGTGCGCTCGAGGCGACCGGATTGCCGTACGACCTCAAGCCGGGCGACGGCGCGTTCTACGGCCCCAAGATCGACTTCGACGTCACCGACTCGCTCGGCCGCGCCTGGCAGCTGGGCACGATCCAGCTCGACTATGCGAACCCCGAGAACTTCGATCTCCAGTACGTGGGCCAGGACAACGCGAACCACCGCCCGGTGATCATCCACCGCGCGGTGAGCGGATCGTTCGAGCGCTTCATCGCGATCCTGATCGAGCACTTCGCCGGCGCGTTTCCCACGTGGCTGGCGCCGGAGCAGGTGCGCGTGCTGCCGATCAGCGAAGAGCAGGAACCCGTGGCGGAGCGCATCGTCGCGCGGATGCTGGCGGCCGGCGTGCGCGCGCACCTCGATGCGCGGAGCGAGACGCTCAAGTACCGCGTGGCCGAGGGGGCGCGGATGAAGATCCCCTACATGTGCGTGGTGGGGCGCCGCGAAGCCGAGGCGGATCAGGTAGCGGTGAACACGCGCGGGGCGGGGGAGGGGCAGAAACCGGCGCCCGTGGCGGTGGACGAGTTCATCGCGCGCGTGAACCGCGAAATCGCGGAGCGAAGCCTGACGTTGGATTCCGGGGCGCCGCACTAGCTCGTCCGGTCGCCGCGCTCTGCGCCGCGTACAGGGGTTTCCCGGCTGTACTTCGTACTCGGTACTATCCACTCCTACCAAGTACCCGCTATTCGGCGCAGCCTCCGGGCTCGTGGTGCGCACCGAGTCGGCCGTAGATGGTACCAGTACCTCGTACCGGGTACGAAGTACCTGCCAATGAGCTTTCGCGGTTCGGCTCCCTCCGCCTCGCAACCTCCGTTGTCCGGCCTCTCCCCGCCGGATAACTTTCGCTGATGTCCGACAAATCCAGAATTCCCGTCATCGTCGCCGCGGCGCGCACGCCGATCGGCAAGTTCCTTGGCGCCCTCGCCAGCGTCTCGGCGCCGGAGCTCGGCGCCATCGCGATCCGCGCCGCGCTCGCCAAGTCCGGCGTGTCTGCGAGCGAGGTGAACGAAGTCATCATGGGCAACGTCATCCAGGGCGGCGTGGGGCAGGCGCCCGCGCGCCAGGCGATGCTCAAGGCCGGCGTCCCGTCGAGCGTCAGCGCGCTGACGATCAACAAGGTGTGCGGCTCCGGCCTCAAGGCCGTGATGCTGGCGGCGCAGTCGATCAAGGCGGGCGACGCGCAGGTCATCGTCGCGGGTGGTCAGGAGTCCATGTCCAACGCGCCCTTCTATGTGTACGGCATGCGCAACGGCGTGAAGATCGGCGATCAGCAGATGGTCGACGGGATGATCAAGGACGGGCTCTGGTGTGCGTCGTGCGACGTCCACATGGGCGGCCACGCGGAGTACACGGCGAAGAAGGCAAAGCTCACGCGACAGCAGCAGGACGACTTCGCCGCGGCGTCGCACCGCAAGGCGGTCGAGGCGCAGGAGGCCGGGCGGTTCAAGCAGGAGATGGCACCCGTCACCATCAAGGGGAAGAAGGGCGACACGGTCGTCGACACCGACGAAGGCCCGCGCGTTGACACCACCGCCGACGTTCTCGCCAAGCTTCGTCCCGCCTTCGGCAAGGGCGACGACGCCACCGTGACCGCCGGCAACGCGAGCTCGCTCAACGATGGTGGTGCCGCCGTTGTCGTCACCTCGCTCGCCTACGCCGAGGCACACGGCCTCCAGGTGCTCGGGCGCATCGCCGCATATGCCACCGGGGCGGTTGACCCGCAGGAGCTGTTCTTCGCGCCGGTGACGGCGGTGAAGAATCTCATGAAGAAGGAAGGGAAGTCGATCGGCGACTATGGCCTGATCGAGGCGAACGAAGCGTTCGCGTCGCAGGCGCTCGCCAACGGTGCCGGCCTCTCGGGGGACTGGGACCGTGTCAACGTGAACGGCGGCGCCATCGCGCTGGGACATCCGATCGGCGCGAGCGGGGCCCGCGTGCTCGCCACACTCCTCTACGCCATGCAGGATCGGAACGCGGCGAGCGGTCTCGCGACGCTGTGCCTTGGCGGCGGTGATGCGGTTGCCCTCTCAGTCACCCGGGACACGAAGTAGATGACGACGCTCACGGTCGCCGCGCGCAGCCCGCGTACCCGCGTTCTCGCCATCGTCGTCGCGGCCGGAGCGCTCGCGCTCGCGTCCCAGTTCGCCCTGCAGCTCCCGGATCGACCGGTGCCGATGACGCTGCAGCCGTTCGTCGTGGTGCTCTCGGGTCTGCTGCTCGGGCCCGCGGACGCCGCCGCGGCGATGCTGGTTTATCTCACCGCCGGTGCGGCCGGTGTTCCCGTCTTCGCGCCATTCGGTGCGCCCGGTATCGCGCGGCTGCTCGGCCCCACCGGAGGCTACCTGCTCGCGTATCCGCTGGCGGCCGCGGTCGCGGGGCGCTTCGGTGCCGGGCAGTCTGGCTATTCGACGCGCGCTCTCGCAGCGATCGCCGGCATCGTCGTGATCCATCTCGGCGGGCTCGCGCAGCTTGCGATCATCTCCGGCAGCCT
>JBBQDE010000074.1:0-9361 GCA_038319425.1 Gemmatimonadales bacterium | reverse complement strand
GACGAGCTCGCGCGGCTCACCGCCCTCTTTCTTCCGCGCGGCGCACGGCTCGCTGCCACGGCGGAGCGCGCGATGGAGCGTTACGGCTGGCCGGGCAACGTGCGGGAGCTCAAGAACACGCTCTGGCGCGCGGCGCTGCTCGCGGACGGCGCCCCCATCGAGCCGCGGCACCTGTCGCTGCCGCAGCTGTCGCCGCATACCCCCGCCGGCCCGCTCACCCTCGTCGAGGCCGAGAATCGCGCGATCTCCGCCGCGCTCCGTGCCACCGAGGGCAACAAGGTGCACGCCGCCCAAATGCTCGGCATCGCCCGCTCCACACTGCTCGAGAAGCTCAAGCGCATGGCGCGGCCGCTCGATGTCCGGTAATCGGCCGTTCGAGCCGCCCCCTGACCGATAAGCGGTCAGTACCAGATCGCTGAGCGGCAGGCAGGAATCGTCGTAAGGCGCTGCGGGTGATCGCCTTGCGCCGTCGCCGCACACGTGGCTCGCCTCTCGCCTGAAGCGTGGGCGTGACCGACTCCGCGCAGGGCAGCGTTCTGATCGTCGAGGACGAGCAATCAATCCGTGACGTGCTCGTCGAGCTCTTCGACGTGCCAGGCACCGACGCGGAATCGGCAGCGACCCTCGATGCCGCCAAGGCGGTGCTCGCACGGCGCACGTTCGATCTCATCGTCACCGACATCAGGCTGGGCGGACGTCGCGACGGCGGGTTGCAGGTGATGGCGGCGGCCGGCGTGCTCTCGCCCGACTCGACCATCATCGCGCTTACGGCTTTTCCCGACGACGACAATCGTCACGCTTCGCTGCGGTTGGGCGCGACGCACTTCCTCGAGAAGCCCGTCGCGCTCGAGACACTCGCCGAGCTCGCGGCGGGCGCCGGGGTTCCGACGGCGATGATTCCGGAGGTCCGAGCCGAGGTGATGGTGAAGCACCGATAGCACGGAGATACGGCGTCGGCACGTTGGTTCGAGCGCAATGGGCGGGGTACGTGGGGGGTGTGCGCTCGGCCAGCGGGCCACGATGGTGCAGTTCCCGCCTGGGCGGGATGGCGACGGAGCAGGATGGCTCCGACGCCGCGGTGCGGGGGTCGCGCGGCGCTGACCGCGGCGGCCCCCGCGTCGTTTCCGGGCTCGTGGCGCGCTATGTTGTGGAGCGCTCGAGCGAACGTCGGGCGCTGGGTCCACCGCACGGCAGCCCGACTGGAGACGAACGCGATGCGCTGGCGGAAAGCGGCAGCAGCGGGTGGGGCGGCATTGGGCGCGGCGGCGCTGTACAACGTCACCGCCTCGCACCGGATCGCGGCCCTCGACAATCTCCTCGGTGGCGAGAGTCGGGAGATGGAGTGGCGGGGGCATCGCGTGGCGTACACGCGCCATGGCGCCGGCACCCCCGTGCTGCTGGTGCACGGCATCTACGCCGGGGCCTCGTCGTACGAGTGGCGTCACACCGTGGACGCGCTGGCGGCGCGATACACCGTGTACGCGCTCGACCTGCTGGGTTTCGGGCGGTCGGCGCGGCCGAACGTGCGCTACACCCCCGCCATGTACCAGGCATTTCTCGCCGACGTCATGGCCAAGCTGGGTCACGGGCCGCTCGCCGTGGTGGCGAGCTCGCTCTCGGCCGCCCACGTGGTCGCGCTGGCTGCGCGCGATCCGCGGCACATCGCGGCGCTCGCGCTCATCGGACCCGCCGGCGTGGGCCAGCTGCGCGAGGCGTCGTCCACCGGACAGGCCGCCACCCAGCTTCTGCTCGACGCCCCCGTCGTGGGCACGGCCATCTACAACGCACTCACCTCTCCGGCGAGCGTGCGCGAGTTCCTGGAACAGTGCTACGCCAACGATCGGCTGGTGACCGAGGAGCTGGTCGAGGAGTACGTGCAGAACGCGCGGCAGCCCGGCGCGAAGCACGCGGTGGCGGCGTTCGTCGGCGGCCGGTTGAACGTGGACATTCGCAACGCGCTGCGTCGCGTGCGTCACCCCCTGCTCATCCTGTGGGGCGACCAGGCGCGCATGAACTCCGTGCAGAACGCGCACGCCTTCCGTGTGCTGAAGCCGGAGGCCGAATGGGCGCTGATCTCCGACGCGGGCGATCTGCCACACGACGAGCAGCCGGAGCGCACCAACGAACGGATCCTCCGCTTCCTCGACCAGCTGAAGAAGAGCGCGAGTCGCATCGCGATTCCGCCGGTCACGGACACGTGAGCTGAGCGCCAGCGGCGACGCTGACCGCTGGCTCCACGCGGCCTCACGTCGTGCAGGGGGGCGAGTTATCTTCCGCCGCTATGCCGGATCCGTCACCATCGCCCGTCGCCCTGCTGCGCGCTCATTCGCGGCACGCTCCCTGGAATGCCCGCGGGCTCGCGGCGCACGTCACCGCACTCGTCGACGCCGCCGGCATTCGGCCGACCAACGCGTCGGCGCGCGTGGCACCGAGCGCACGTTCGGTGCGCTTCTACGTCGCCAACCGGCTGCTCGATCGCCCGGAGGGCGCCGGGACGGCGGCCACGTACAACTACCGGCACCTGCTCCAGCTGCTCGCGATCAAGATCCGCCAGCGTGAAGGCGCGACGCTCGAGCTGATCAAGGGCGAGATGAAGGAGATCACCGGCGATGCGCTCGAGCGCCGCGTGGCGGCCTCGCTCGCCCCCGCGCTCAGCGCGCACGCCGACCTCGCGGTCCGCGACACCGACGACGAGCGCTCCGCGAGCTGGCGCCGCGTGCCGGTGGCCGACGGCATCGAGATTCACGTGCGCGACGACTCGCCCGCCGCACGCGACGAAGCGCTCGTCGCCATGCGCGAAGCGGTGCGTGCCGCGCTGGGCCGGGCCGATATTCGGTGAGGCGGTTTGGCGGTTGGGCGGTAACGACAGCGCAGCGGATCTGGTCTGGCGTACTTGTATCTTTTACCGCCCAACCGCCCAACCGCCTCACCGCCTCACCGCCTCACCGCCTCACCGCCTCACCGTCCTACAGTATTCTCGACAGCATCGCCGCACCCGACTCGAGCACGTGATGATACCACGGCCGGCGCTGGAACTCCGTGAGCGTGATCTCCTTCGAGCGCGTCAGGTCGTCCATGAAGGTCGCGTCCATCTGGGCTCCCACGCCGGCGTCGAGGAAGACGAAGTTCGATTCGTTGTTGAAGGCGAGCGACCGGTTGTCGAAGTTCATCGACCCGATGGAGCCCCAGCGCCCGTCCACGATGAACGTCTTCGAGTGCATCATCGTCGGCTGGTACTCGTAGATCCGAATCCCCGCCTTGAGCAGCTGCTCGTATGCGCCGCGTCCCGCCCACAACGTCGTCTTCACGTCCGTCTCGTCGCTCACCGTGAGGACGCGCACATCCACGCCGCGCTGCTTCGCCGTCACCAGCAGCTTCCGGAAATCGTCGTCGGGCACGAAGTAGGAGTTGGTCACGTACAGCGTCTTTCGCGCGCTCGCGATCGACAGCGCCACGAACCGCTCGGCCGGCGTGCTGCCCGTCGTCGGCGACGCGAAGAAGACGCCGGCCTCCACACCGCCGTTGTCGGGCAGGAAGGCGGCTTTTGGGAAGTACGTCTCGCCGGCGATCAGCTCGCCCGTGCACTCCGCCCACGCCGCGGCGAACGCCGCTTGCAGCGCCATGACCGCCGGTCCCTCGAAGCGCGCATTGCTGTCGCGCCACTGGTCCTTGTGCTTGCCGTCGCCGAGCCAGTAGTCCGCCAGCCCGAAACCGCCGGTGTATCCGATCTTCCCATCGGTCACGACGACGCGCACGTGCGACCGGTCACTCGCGTTGTGCAGCGAGAACCAGTGCAGCTGCCGAAGGAGACCGATCTCCACACCGGCCGCACGAAGGCTGTCCGCCCACTCCTTCTTCAGGTTCTGCGAGCCGAACGCGTCGAGCACGAGCAGCACGCGCACCTTCGCCCGCGCGCGCTCCTTCAGGATCGCGGCCATCGTGTCCGCTACCGCGCCCGGCTGCGAGTAGTACATCTGCACGGTGATCGTGTGCTGCGCCGCGCGCAGATCGCGCCACAGGTTGGTGTACACGTCGCCGTTGTTTACCTGCTGCACCGCGTTCCCTCTCGTGAGATGAAGCCCGGTGTAGAGCTCCATCGCGCGCGAGAACAGCGGGTCGGTGATCGCCGGCGGCCCTTCCTTGTCCCCGATCGCCACGACGGCCTTGACGGGCGTGCCGCGTGTCATGGACAGAAGACCGATGAGCGCGAGTGCGCCCACGACGAGTATGCCGAGCACGACCGAGACGCGCTTGAGGCGCAGGACTTTTCGCATTTGGACCTCCCGCATCACATACTTCGTGCCACGAAGCCGAGCTCGGTATTGCGAACGCGGCCGGCATGTCGCTGCTGACAAACGGAGATCGTACCGATGGAGTTCGCGGGACGCGGTGTCGTGCTCACGGGGGTGGGGCGCGAGGGGCAGGTAGGCGAGGCGGTCGCCCAGGCGTTCGCCGAGTGCGGCGCGCGCGTGTTTCTCGTCGATCACACCGAGGCGAACGTGCGGGCCCGAGCCGAGGCACTCGTCGCGCGCGGGCTGCGGGCGGCCTCGCTCGCCGCCGATCTCACCGACGCGTCCGCGGTCGCGGCGCTCGCCGAGCGCGTGCGTGACGCCACGGCGGGGCGGCTGCACGCACTGGTGCATCTCGCCGGCGGGTTCGCCGCGAGCGGCCCGGTGTCCGACAGCGACCCGTCGCTGTGGCACACGCAGTTCGCGATGAACGCCACCACCGCCTATCTCACGGCGCGCGCCTTCCTCCCCCTGCTCCGTGGTGCGAAGGGCTCGCTCGTGTTCTTCGCGAGCGAGGCGGTGCTCCCCGGTGCGCGTGTGGCGAACCTGGCCGCGTACGTCGCCTCGAAGAGCGCGCTCGTTGCGCTCATGCAGGTCATCGCGCAGGAGGAGCGGTCGCACGGCGTTCGCGCGAACGCCGTTGCGCCGACGACCATTCGCACCGTCGACAACGTCGCCGCGATGGGCGCCGACGCCACGATGGTGACGCGCGAAGCAGTCGCCGACGTGGTGCTCTGGCTCTGCTCCGACGCGGCACGCGCCGTGACCGGACAGGTCATCCCCGTGCGTTGAGACGCCTGCTGTCGCGATCGTCATCGCGCTTGCCCCGTCTCCGCGCCCGGCGCAGCTTCCTCACATGACTGTCGTCGCGCGTCGCCGGGTTGCCGCGCGGGCGATCCGGCTGGACCGGTCGCTCGAGGCGCTGCCGCTCTTTCGCCTGAGCGACTCGGCCGACGAGGGCGTGATCGCCTACACCGACGCGCAGGGCGGCCGGTGGCGCGTGATTCCGAGCCCGGGCGACCGGCTGCCCGGCACCTTCGACCAGGACGTCTACGTCGAGCTGCTCCGCCGCTTCCACGACGCAGGCGAGCCGGCCGACGGCGCGGTCTCCTTCACCCTGCATGCATTCCTGCGCGCCATGGGACGCCGCGTCGATGGGCGCACCTACGAGCAGCTCCGCGGGGCGCTGGGGCGGCTCGAGCGCACGACGCTCGAATCGCAGGGGGTCTACGAGAGCATGGCCGCCGGCGCGCGCGGCGACATCCGCTTCACCCTGCTCACGTCGGTGGCCGTGGAGCGCCGGCGCACCCTCGACCGTGAGCAGCTCCCCCTGTTCGAGTCCATTGCCACGGCGGAGCCGGGCGTCGCCCGCGTCGTCCTCTCCTCGGTCATCCGGGACAACCTCGCGGCCGACCATGTCGTCAGCCTGTCGGCGGCGTCCTACTGGTCGCTCGAGTCGCCGGTCGCCCGGCGCCTGTACCGGTTGCTGGAGGTCGCGCGCGCCGACGGCCGACTCACCTGGCGCATCGGGCTCGACAAGCTCGCCGAGCAGCTCCCGCTGGCCCAACGATACCCTTCGCACCTCCAGCGCGTCCTACAACCAGCGCACGACATGCTCGTCGAGCACGGAATCCTGCGCAATGCGGCCATTCGCCAACAGCAGCGCGAGTGGTACGTAGACTACATGCTGGGCTCGCGGCCAGCCTGACCGCCCACTTCACCAATGACTCTGAAGCTCACCACCCCACTCCGCCGCGAGATCGAGATCGACGGCGAGGCGTTCACCGTCGTCGTCTCCGCCGACGGGATCCGGCTCACTCGCAAACGCTTTCGCTCCGGCCGCACGCTCAGCTGGCGCGCGCTCTGGGACGGCAGCACCGACGAGCTCGAGGAACGCTCCGGCCCGGATCGGCCGGCCTAATCCTCCTGTTCGGCACGCCGCGAACGGAACCTGCGATGTGGCACGGGTATTCAGTAGGAGACGTAACCCCTTTTTCCAGCAGGTCCTGGCATGCTCCGTCGTCGCACCGCTCTCGCCGCCCTCATTGTGCTGCCCGTCGTTGCGGGTGGCTTCCTCGCGCAGGATCGCGCCCAGGCCGACGGCGCGCGCCTGCTCGATCAGGTCTTCTCCCTCGTGTCGCAGCGGTTCGTTGACAGCGTCGGCTCGGCCGCCCTGTACGAGAAGGCGGCCAAGGGCGTCGTGAAGGAGCTGAACGATCCGTACAGCGAGCTCTTCTCGCCCAAGGAGCTCGCCAGCTTCTCGCAGCAGACCAACGGCAAGTACGCCGGCATCGGCATGCAGATCCAGGATCTGCAGGGCGCCATCACCGTCAGCACGGTGTTCCCGCACACTCCCGCCGAGGCGGGGGGCGTCCGCGAGGGGGACCGCATCGTCTACGTCGATTCGCTCTCCACGCGCGGCTGGACCACCCAGAAGGTGTCGGACTATCTCATCGGACAGCCGAACACCAAGGTCACGGTGAAGTTCAACCGTCCCGGTGTCGTCGATCCGATCGCGATGAACTTCGTCCGGCAGGTGATCCACATCCCGGCCGTCCCCTACGCCATGATGCTCGACGACCGGATCGGCTACGTCCCCATCCAGCGCTTCAACGAGACGTCGTCGCAGGAAGTGGCCGACGCGGTGACGCGGCTCCAGAAGGATGGCGCCAAGGGTGTCGTGCTCGACATGCGCGGCAACCCGGGCGGCATCCTCGAGCAGAGCATCCAGATGTCCAACCTGTTCCTGAAGAACGGACAGGAGATCGTGAGCGTGCGCGGCCGCGGCGCGGAGCCGCAGAGCTATGGCACCTCCGGCAACGCGTCCTTCCCGACGATCCCGCTCACCGTGCTGACCGATGAAGGATCGGCCTCGGCCAGCGAGATCGTCGCCGGCGCGCTGCAGGACCACGATCGGGCGCTCGTCGTCGGCTCCACGAGCTTCGGCAAGGGACTCGTGCAGACGCTTTTTCCGCTCGACGGCGGCTATGCGTTGAAGATCACGACGGCCAAGTGGTACACGCCGAGCGGCCGCAGCATCCAGCGCGAGCGGAAGTTCGAGAACGGCCGCTTCGTCGAGGAGAAGCCCGACTCCGCAGAGACGGAGGCCAAGAAGAAGGCACGGCCGGCGTACAAGTCCGACGCGGGACGCATCGTTTACGGCGGCGGCGGCATCACGCCCGACGTGCTCGTGCGCGACGACACGCTCACGACGGCGGAGCAGGCCTTCACCAAGGCCATCGCACCCAAGTCGCAGGACTTCTTCGTCGTCGTGAACGACTACACCCTGGAAGTGGCGCGCGGCCTGAAGAAAGACTTCCACGTGCAGCCGCAGTGGCGTGACGAGTTCTACAAGCGCCTCACGACGAAGGGCGTCACCACGGACCGGGCGCAGTTCGATAAGGCCGGCCGCTATGTGGACCGGCTGCTCGAGCAGCGCGTGGCGCGCATCGTCGGCGGCGACTCGACCGCCAAGCGGCGCGACATCCCGTTCGATGCGCCGCTCCGCAAGGCGATGGATCTGATGGAGAAGGGCTCGTCGCAGAAGGACCTCTTCACCCTGGCGGCGGCGCTGCCGGCGAAGATCGAGTGAGAAAGTGAGAAAGTGAAAGGAGAAGGGCACGCGGGACTCAGTCCGGTGTGCCCTTCGTCGTTTCCTTCACCCTCTCACTCTCTCACCCTCCCACTCCTTATTTTCCGCCCCATGTCCCGCCTTCCCTTCGTCGCCGTCATCGGCCTTCTGGCCTGCGTGCCAAGGCAGCCGCTGAGTCGTGACGCCGTCAGCAACGCCGTACCCGAGCCCCACCTCCGCAGCATCCGCCAGCTCACGAATGGCGGCGAGAACGCGGAAGCCTACTTCAGCGCGGATGGCCGCCAGCTCGTCTTCCAGAGCACGCGCGACGGCAGGTCGTGCGACCAGGAGTACGTCATGAACGTGGACGGCTCCGCGCTTCACCGCGTCTCCACCGGGACGGGAAAGACGACCTGCGGATTCTTCTACGCGAACGACCAGCGCATCCTGTTCGGATCGTCGCACGCGCTCCAGACAGCGTGCCCCGCCAAGCCCGATCCGTCAAAGGGCTACGTCTGGGGCCTCGATCCGTTCGACATCTACAGCGCGCGCCCCGACGGTTCCGACCTCAGGCGCCTCACCGACTACGGCGTGTACACCGCGGAAGCGGTCGTGTCGCCGGATGGAAAGCGAATCGTCTTCACGTCGCTCAAGGACGGCGATCTGGACATCTATACCATGAACGTGGACGGCAGCGACGTGAAGCGACTCACGGCTACGCCCGGCTACGATGGTGGACCGTGGTGGTCGCCCGACGGGACGAAGATCGTCTATCGCGCCTGGCACCCCGTCGACAGCGCACTCACGACCTATCGCGATCTGCTCGCGCAGCGGCTCGTGCGCCCCAACCGCATGGAGCTCTGGGTGATGAACGCCGACGGGAGCGATCAGCGACAGATCACGCGACTCGGCGGGGCGAATTTCGGTCCGTCGTGGACTCCCGATGGGCGGCGACTGATCTTCTCGTCGAACTACCGTCAGCCGCGCAGCGGCAACTTCGACCTCTTTCTCGTGAACCTCGATGGCTCCGGCCTCGAACAGGTCACGACGGAGGAGTCGTTCGACGGCTTCCCGATGTTCAGCCCCGACGGGCACTCGCTCGTATGGGCGTCCAACCGCCACGACGCGAAGCCCGGCGAGACGAACCTGTTCATCGCGGACTGGGCGCCGTAGCCGACAACAGCTCGCGGAGCCGCGACACACGGTCCGCCGTTGGCGGATCGCTCGCGAGGTCGCTCCGCGCCCGCTCGAGCGCGGAGAGCACCGTCGAGCTGTCGCGGTCGCCGAACACTGTCCCGATCTCACGGATCGACAGGGAGAGCAGGTCGCGGCACAACAGCATCCCGATGCGCCGCGGTTCGGCGAGCGCACGAGTACGTCCCTCACCGACCAGCGCATCCGGCGACACGCCCCACTCGGCGGCGACCGCCTCCTGTACCGCCTGCGCGCCGGCGCTCACCGCACCGGCCTGACGCTTCGCCGGCAGCGCGCGCCGCGCCAG
>JBBQDE010000073.1:0-9442 GCA_038319425.1 Gemmatimonadales bacterium | reverse complement strand
CGACGGGAAGACATGGCAGAACGTCACGCCGCCGGACATGGCGGCGTACACGCGCGTGTCGCTGATCGAGCCGGGACAGTTCGCGGCGGGCACGGCGTACGTGGCCGCGAACCGCTTCCAGCTTGCCGACATGAAGCCGTACCTGTGGAAGACGAGCAACTACGGACAGAGCTGGACGCGCATCGACGCCGGCATCGCGCCCACCGAGTTCACCCGCGCCATCCGCGAGGATCCGGAGAAGCAGGGGCTGCTTTACGTGGGCACGGAGCGCGGCGTGTGGGTCTCGCCGAACGACGGCGCGGGCTGGCAGAAGCTCCAGCTCAACCTGCCGCTGGTGCCGGTGCACGACCTGGCGATCAGGGAAGGTGACCTCATCGCCGCGACGCATGGGCGCAGCTTCTGGGTAATCGACGATCTCTCGCCGCTGCGGCAGCTCACCGCGACGGTGACGGCCAAGGACGCGCACCTGTTCAAGCCACGCGACGCGTATCGGGTGAGCTTCGCGGGGCGTGGCGGCGGTGGTGGTGGCGGTGGTGGCGCAGCCGCCGGACCGCCGGTGCACCCGGTGGCCATCAGCCCGTCGGGCGGACCGGTGGTGTCCTACTGGCTCAAGCGGCCGAACCGCACGGTGACGCTCGAGCTCCTCGACGCGAACGGCACGCTTATCCGCTCGTTCACGAGCCGGCAGGATTCGGTGACGGCGGCCGATTCGGTCTCGCGCTTCCGTCGCCAGCGTTCCACGGTCGATTCGCTGCACGCTGCCGGCATCCCGGCGGACAGCGCCGAGCGGATGGTGAGTCGCAGCGCCGAAGCGGCACGGGCCGACGCGCCGCCGGGCGGTGGCGAGGACGAGGACGGTCCACGCCGCACACCGCCGCCGCCTCGCGCACCCAACAAAGCGGGGATCAACAACTTCGCGTGGAACATGCGCTACCCCGATGCGTCCACGTTCGACGGGATCATCATGTGGGCAGCCGGAACCCAGGGCCCCGTCGCACCGCCGGGCACCTATCAGGTGCGCCTGCTCGTGGACGGCGTGCCGGTGTCTTCGGAGCGGTTCGCGCTGAAGAAGGATCCGCGCTCCGTGGCGACGCCGGCCGACTACGCCGCGCAGTTCCGCTTCCTCCAGCAGGTGCGCGAGCGGACGTCGCAGGCCAACGACGGCGTGAAGACGATCCGCTGGGTGCGCACCGAGCTGGCCGACCGGGAGAAGAAGTTGAGCGGTTCGTCGCTGACGGAGTTCCGGTCGCTGGCGGCGCCGCTGCGCACCGAGCTCGCGGTCGTCGAGGATTCGCTCTACCAGACGAAAAACCGCAGCGGGCAGGATCCGCTCAACTATCCCATCCGTCTCAACAACAAGATCGCCGCGCTCGCGGGCGTGTCGGGAAGCGCCGAGGCTCGCCCCACCGAGCAGACGACGACGGTGTACCGCTCGTTCGCGACGCAGCTCGACAGCGAGCTGGCCAGGATGCGGCGCACGTTGGACGGATCGCTGCCGAAGATCAACAGCGTCTTGAAGGCAGCCGGACAGCCGGACATCGTGCCGCGCGCAGTTGATCTCGTGGTGCCGCGGCCGGATATCGTCATGGATGATGACGACGCCGGACCATGAAAAAGTGAAAGAGTGAAAAGGTGAAAAGGTGAAAGCAGAAGGGCACACCACGATTGATCTGGTGTGCCCTTCCTTTCACTCTCTCACCCTTCTCACCCTTCTCACCCTTCTCACCTTCTCACCTTCTCACCTTCTCACCTTCTCACCTTCTCACCTTCTCACCTTCTCACCTTCTTTCACCCTCTCACGGCGCGGCACCCTCGGCAACCGCCATCCCCATCGTATGAAATCCCTTGTCGACGTATACCGTGGTTCCGGTGATCGCGCTCGCCAGCGGCGAACAGAGGAACGCCGTCACCGCGCCGACTTCGTCGGCGGTGAGGTGGTCGGTGAGCGGCGCGTTCTTGCCGACGTAGTCCACCATCTTCTCGATGATGCCGATCGCGCTTGCGGCACGCGACGCGAACGGGCCGGCGGACACGGTGTTCACTCGCACCCTCCACTTCCGCCCCGCCTCGAACGCGAGCAGCCGCGTGTCGCTCTCCAGCGCCGCCTTCGCGCTCGACATCCCGCCGCCGTAGCCGGCGATCACGCGTTCGCTCGCCATGTACGTGAGTGACGAAAAGGCGCCACCCTTCCGCATCAGCGGCCCGAAGCGCGCCACCATGGACACCAGCGAGTACGCGCTGGCGCTCATCGCGGCGAGGTAGCCGTAGCGGCTCGTCTCCAGCAGCGGCTTCTTCACCTCCGGGCCGTTGGCCAGGGAGTGCACCACGATGTCCAGCGGCGTTGGCCCGAAGTCCGCCACGAGCCGCTGCGCCAGGCCGTCGATCGAGCAGTCGCCCACATCCTTGTAGCGCTTGCTCGAGCGCAGCTCCTCCGGCAGCTGGTCGTACGTGTCGAACACCGCGTCGAGCGGGTAGATCTTCTCGAACGTGAGCAACGAGCCGTCGCTCAGCCGGCGCGACTCGTCCATCTTGCCGCGCTCCAGCAGATTGAGAAAGATGTTGAGCGCCGGCGGCCACGTTCCCACCACGACGCTCGCGCCGGCCTCGGCCAACGCCTTGGCGATGGCGAAGCCGAAGCCGCCGTCGTCGGCAACGCCGGCGACGAGGGCGCGGCGTCCGGTCAGGTCGATGTTGAGCATCCGCGTAACATGACGCGGGGCGCGGGTCGGGCAAGTCCTGCCGCGTCACGGTTGGGCGCGCTTGCAACACCTCCTGACGATCTGTCGTTTTGCCGGCAATTGTCGACCGTGCTCTACGTGGACGACGAAGCCATGATCGGCAAGGCCGTGGCCCGCTGGTTCGCCCGGCGCGGCCACGACGTGCATCTCGCCGAGAGCGTCGTCGCCGCGCAGCAATCCATCGTCGACCACGAGCCGGACGTGCTGTTCATCGACGTCTGGCTCGGCAGCGAGAGCGGGTTCGAGCTGATGAGCTGGATCCGGGAGGAGCGGCCCGAGCTGATGGGTCGCGTCGTCTTCGTCACCGGCGAGATGGCCGTCACGGCGCAGGGAGAGAAGGCGTGGCGCACCCCTCGGCCGCCGGTGATCCAGAAGCCGTTCGACTTCGCCGAGATGGAGCGGTACGTCTCGGAGGCGGCTCAGGATACCTGACCGCGAGTTGCGGGCTGGCCGCACCGCAGTACGCGGGTAGACCAGTACCGAGTACTCGGACCGGGAGATCGGCCCCAGCGATGTGCCGATGCTGTTCCGCGGCGACCGCCCTGACACCACCCTCGCACTGGTCCAGCGGCCAGCGTCTCCGGCGCCGACGCGCCTCGCGAACGTCGTGAATGGGTGCCGCGCCCCGGTAAAGCGCTTAGTGTTGACCCGTGCCCGGACCCGTCACCAACCCCCCCATCGACAGCGCGCCTCCCGCCGCGGCTGCGTCGAGCGTCGCGCCGTCCAGCCCGGCCTCGCTCGTCGAGCGT
Organism: Gemmatimonadales bacterium; assembly: GCA_038319425.1. GTDB lineage: Bacteria > Gemmatimonadota > Gemmatimonadetes > Gemmatimonadales > Gemmatimonadaceae > AG11. The sequence goes on along the minus strand of JBBQDE010000073.1, from coordinate 5,955 downwards.
CGTCGTGATCTGCCGATCGGCCCCGCGTTCGCTCGCGGCCTCTGGCGCATCGCCGCCGCCGACGTCTCGAGCGGAAACGACGTGATGCTGCTGCACGACGGCCCCGCGACGTTCGACGCCATGTGCGAGGCGATCGCCGACGCCCGCGAGACGATCGTGCTGGAGGCCTACATCTTCCGGTCCGACGAGGTAGGACACCGGATCGGCGACGCCCTCATCGCGGCCGCGCAGCGCGGCGTACAGATCCGGCTCCTCACGGACTGGATCGGGATGCGCGGCATCAAGTCGAGCTTCCTCGCGGCACTCAAGAAGGCCGGCGTCGAGCATCGCGTGTTCAGCCGTCCAGGCTTCCGCCCCTGGCTCGGCCTCATCCCGCGCGACCATCGCAAGCTGCTCGTCATCGACTCCGCAGTCGGCATCACGGGCGGCGTCGGGATCGGCAACGAGTGGATCGGCAAGACGAAGCGACACAAGGGACACTGGCGCGACACCGCTGTTCGCATCGAGGGGCCGGCCGCGCTCGACATGCAGCAGGCGTTCGACACGATGTGGGAACGGGCGCGGAAACGGGAGCGGCGCGGCTCGCATCGCCTCACCCGTCGCGCGGCTCGGGGCGCGCACCTCGACCCCGCCACCGCGGAGCCGGCGCTCGTCGGCATCGTGGAAGGCGAGCCGCTGCGCCTGCGCGTCGCCCGCGCACTGCAGATGCAGGCCATCTCGGCCGAGCGTTCGATCTGGATCGCGACGGCGTACTTCGCGCCGAGCTGGTCGGAGGTGGAAGCGCTGATCGGTGCCGCGCGCGACGGGGTGGATGTCCGCATCCTGGTGCCGAGCCGCAACGACCACCGCTGGGTCACCTTCCTCACGCGCCGCTACTACCGCCGGCTGCTCACCAACGGCGTGCGGATCTGGGAATGGAAAGGCACGATGATGCACGCCAAGACGAGCGTCGTGGACGGACGGTGGGTGCGGGTCGGCTCCACCGACTTCAACCCGCTGGGTGTCGCGATCAACTACGAGCTCGACGCGGTGATCGAGGATGCCACGCTGGGCGCCAAGGCGGAGGCGATGTTCCTCGACGATCTGGAGCACTCGGTGGAGGTGACGATGCGGTCTCGCAAGGTTGGGCGCGCCGATCGGCGTTGACCGCTCCGCCGGCGAGGCCAGTTCGCGTCGCATGGGTCCGATTCGCGACACCGGACTGGTCCCACTCGCCGGCGCCGTCCACGATAGGAGACTTCCGTTCCGGAGTCTCCCATGGCACAGCGAGTCTCGATCGCGCAGGCCCAGCTACAGGCGGCGAAGCAGTTCCTGAGCGAGCGGGTACGTCGTCAGCCGCCCGACGAGGAGTCGCTTCAGTTGGCGGATGTGCTCGAGGAGGAGTTCGCGTGCCTCGACGGCGTGGCCGCCGAGCCGCCGCGCCGGCGCGACTGGTCCGTGCAGCCGCAGCACATCGTGGACGTGCCTGACTTCGCGCGGAAGCTGCATGCGTCGGAGTGTCGGACCACCTCGGACAGTGGCGGGCGAAGCACCGCGGCGGCCGACGCGACGCGCGACATCTCGAAGGCGCTCCTCGGCGCGCAGGGCGCCGGCGGGGAAGGACTGCGCGCCGCCTTCCAGGCGTACGCGCACACGGAGCAGCCCGGCGTCGAACTGGCCAATCGGCTCGCCGAGCAGATCGCCGGCCGCATGAACGAGCTGCTGGATGAGTCCGACCTCTGCTTCTACCCCGGCTTCGCTACGCTGCAGCTCGACGCGCACGGAGAAGACCTGCGGCTCACCCAGCTCACCACGGTGGGCGGACGGCACCGCGAGCTGAACCGCCTGCTCTTCGAGGCGGCGTATCCCTCGCAGCTGGCGAAGGACCGCGACCTCCGGCTCGCCGCGCTCTATGCCGATGCGCGCACGAAGGACCACGCCGCCCTCTGCATCTCGGGCGGCGGCATCCGCAGCGCGACCTTCGCGCTCGGCGTGCTCCAGGGACTCGCGCGGCTCGGACTGCTGAATCGGTTTCGTTACCTCTCTACCGTGTCGGGCGGCGGCTACGTGGGCAGCTGGCTGAGCGCGTGGATGATGCGCAGTGGCCCCACGCACGTGGCCGAGGCGCTCTCGCACGCGCCGCGCGAGAAGCTCCAGCCCGACCCCGAGCCCATCCAGTACCTCCGCGCCTTCAGCAACTTCCTCAGCCCCAGCTTCGGCGCGCTCACCGCCGACACGTGGACGCTGCTGGCGACCTACCTGCGCAACCTGTGGATCAACTGGCTGGTGAGCCTGCCGCTGCTCGCCGCCGTGGTGCTCGTGCCGTACGTCGCCCGCGCGGTCGTGGACTCGGAGCCATGGCATTGGGGACCCTACAGTACGCTGTTCCCCTCCACCCTGGCCGTGCTGGGCGCGGTGTGCGCCGCGCAGTGCGTGCGCTTCGTTCACGCGAGCCGCCCGCAGTCCGACGCCTGTCGCCCGAAGAAGCGCGAGGGGCGCGAAGAGGCCGCGGTCATCCGCCCTTCGCAGGCGCAGTTTCTCCTGAGATGTCTCGCGCCGCTCGTGCTTGGCACCATGATGCTCACCACGTCCTGGCAGCTCTTCCGCAAATGGTCGCTGGTGCACGACGACACGCCCGACGCCGGACTGCTCGGGCTGTCCGGCGTGCCGTTCGTCGGGCGGCACTTCGCGCTCACCGCCTTTATCGTCGTCGGCTCGGTCATTCACCTGGCTGGCTGGGCGGCCGCACGTCGCCGGTCGCGCCATCCGTTGCGCGAGTTCCTCGCGATCATCCTCACCGGTGCGCTCGCGGCGAGCGCGGCGCATCTCGCCGCCGACTTCATGGGCGTGCCGGCCGGGGTCGGCGACCGCGACGACGCCTACGTCGTGCTGGCGATGCCGATCTTCCTGCTGGTGATGTTGTTCGGGAGCCAGTTCTTTCTCGCCTGGATGAGCGCGCGGACGCAGGACCCCGAGCGCGAGTGGGGCGCCCGCTTCAATGCGTGGGTGCTCATCGTTGCCGTGTCGTGGATGGTCTTCTCGGCGCTGGTGCTGTTCGGGCCGCCGCTGCTGCTCACGGGCCATGCGCCGTCGCGCGCGGCGAAGCTCTTCCTCACCGTGGTGGGCGGCTGGTCGGGCATCACCACCATCCTGCTCGGCTGGGGAGTGAAGACATCCGGCGGGGGCGCGCCGGCCACACCGTCGAAGGTGGACCGGCTGCGCACCATCGCGCTCGCGGTGGCTGCGCCGCTGTTCGCCGCCACCATCGTCGTGCTCATCTCGGGGCTCGACGAACAGCTCATCCGCGGCGCATGCGACGTATGGCCGAACGCGTGCAATCCGCTGTACCATGGCCATTCGGCGCCGTGGATCCCGGCCGGGATCGGCGTCGCGCTCGCTGTGATCGGCATCGCGTTCGGGCGGCGCATCGACACGAACAAGTTCTCGCTGCACGCCATGTATCGCGCGCGGCTCATCCGCGCTTACCTCGGCGCCTCGCGTCCGGGTGGAGAGCGCGACCCGGATCCGTTCACCGGCTTCGACGAGTTCGACAACCTGCGGATGCAGGACCTGTGGCCAGCGGCGATGCCAGCGGATGATCGCGTGGCCGCCACCGGCTCGCCGCCGCCGCCGCTGCACCTCATCAATGCGGCGCTCAACCTCGTGGGCGGGCGCAACCTGGCGTGGCAGGAGCGCAAGGCCGAGTCGTTCACCATCTCGTCGCTGCACGCGGGCTCGCCGTTCACCGGCTATCGGCGAACGAGCCCCGCGCGCACGCGCGTCGACCGCAGCATCGCCACGTCGCTGCCGTCCGTCGCGAGCGCACGTCATGAGAAGCCGCGGCTCTACGGCGACGATCGCGGCGTCTCGCTCGGCACCGCGATGACCATCTCCGGCGCGGCCGCCAATCCGAGCATGGGCTATCACTCGTCGCCGGCCGTCACCTTCCTGCTCACGCTGTTCAACGCGCGGCTCGGCTGGTGGCTGGGCAACCCGGGACCGGCGGGACGGAAGACCTTCGACCGCGCGGCGCCCCGGCTCACCGCCGGCCTCATCGTGCGCGAGCTGTTCGGTCTCACCAACGACCGGGCGCCTTACGTCCAGCTCTCCGACGGCGGCCACTTCGACAATCTCGGGCTGTACGAGATCGTGCTGCGCCGGAGCCGGCAGATCGTCGTGGTGGACTCCACAGGCGACGCGGAGTGTGGCTTCGACGACCTCGGCAACTCGATCCGGAAGATTCGCATCGATCTCGGCGTGCCGATCGAGTTCGATGGACCGATGCCGATCCACAAGCGCGGTGCACAGCGCCGGCCGGATGACATGGCGGGCTACTGGGCGGTGGCGCGCGTCCGCTACTCGTGCGTGGATGCGGCGCCCACCGCGGGCCCGGCGGAGGTGGCCGCCCACGACGGCACGCTGATCTACGTGAAGCCGGCCTACTACGGCACCGAGCCGCGCGACGTGTGCACCTACGCCAACGAGCACCAGACCTTTCCGCACGAGGCGACGTCGGACCAGTTCTACACGGAGTCGCAGTTCGAGAGCTACCGCGCGCTCGGCTCGTACATCATGGAGCTGCTCGAGCCGCGGCCGGGCGAGCCGCGCGAGGACCCGTCGTTCGAGCGGCTCGCCGCGCGCGTGCGCGCGCGAGCCGGGCAGGAACGCAAGTGAAGGACGGTCCGCTCACGCCGAGACGCGGCGAGCTTCGTTCGCGGGCAGCGCGCTCGCGTCGGAGTTCGTCTCGACTGCTTCCAGCGCCGCCGGCGCCGACCCCGCCATGCCGCCCAATCGGCTCCGCACCGCTTCGCGCACCAGGGCATACCGCGACGTCGTGCGCAGCTCGGCCGGTGCGGCAATCCCCTCTCGACGAAAGGCCCGACGCAGCGCCACCGCGGAGGGATAGCCGGCGTTCGTGGCGGCGTCGTCCACGCTGAGCCGGCGATACACGAGCAGCCGTGAGGCATACAGCAGCCGAACGCAGGTGATGAGCCTGGCCGGCGATGCGACGCCGTGGCCGCGCGCGGCGCGCTCGATCGCGCGCGGGCCACGGCCGAGTGCGCGCGCCAGGGCGTCCACGTTCGGGCCCTCCCGGACGCGCTCGAGGACGACGCGCGCCCAATCGAGCGCCGCCGTCGGCAGCATCGACTCCAGCTCGAGCAGCACCATCGCCTCGTCCCCGCGCTCGCGGGCGAGCGCACGCCGCACCATCATCACGAGGTCGTCGTAGCCGCGGAGCGCCAGGGCGTCGAGGCCGGCGCGCGCGCAGGCCACGATCTCCGCCGACACCGCGGGCCCGAGCCAGCAGTAGCCGAGCACCGGCACGGCCGGAAAGCGGCGCTTCACGGCCTCCACTACCGCCGACACAGCCGGCACGCTTCCCTCGACCAGCTCCACGAGGACGACCGCGTCGCCATCCTTTGCCACCTCGTCCGCCAGCGCGGGCTCGGTGCGGCAGAAGACGATGCGTGCCACGCGGGTGAGCGTGCGGCAGATGAACTGCTCATGGGCGCCGTCGCCCGTGGACCAGGCGACGATGCGCGTGCCGGCCTCGCCGCGCACGGGGTGCGTGGACTCGATGACGGGCAGGAGAGACCGGCGCGTGGGCATGACGGCCTGATCGCGGACGGGATGCTCGCGGCAATCGCGAAGCGGTCATACGATACGGATTTCCGGTCCCGGGGGCAAACCACCTGGTGCGTCGTGGCGCCCTTGTGGGCCTCGCCATACGATTCACCCTCCGTCACCTTGCCCCGCCGATGCCTCGCCTGAGCTTCGCCCCACGTCTGCCGGAATGCTTCACTCGCGTGGCGGCGCTCCGCGTGCTCGCCATGGTGACATTGACCGCCGCGAGCTTGGGGGCCCAGGCCGACTCGAGCCGGGCAGGCCCGCTCTTCACCTATCGCGATGCCATCCTGGCCGGCTCGGTGGCGGTGGCCGCGCGGCTGGTCCATCCGCTCGACGACTACTACGCGC
>JBBQDE010000072.1:0-9493 GCA_038319425.1 Gemmatimonadales bacterium | reverse complement strand
CACCGCGGACCTGACATAGCCCGTACGGGAGTCGAACCCGTCTCTGCACCGTGAAAGGGTGCCGTCCTGAACCGATAGACGAACGGGCCGCGCCGACGAGCCGAGTAGCGGTAACGGGATTCGAACCCGTGTTCCAGCCTTGAGAGGGCCGTGTCCTAGTCCCCTAGACGATACCGCCATGGCTTGCGGCTGTGGCGCCACGCCACAGCCGTCATTCGATTGGAAGTGGTGACCGCGGCGCTCACTCCCTCCCCTCTCGCCGGGGACGGCTCGAGGTCACACACAGCTTCGATTGTCAAATGCGCCGGACCGCCCGCTGTCCGGTCGTCGTTCCAACAGGCCCGGAGGGAATCGAACCCCCAACCGCCGGTTTTGGAGACCGGTGCTCTACCAATTGAGCTACGGACCTAAACCGACGACGCTTCGGACATCCCGTCCGACCCGCCGTTTCCTGCCGACCAGAGGGGTGGCTGACGGGAATTGAACCCGCAACCCCCGGTGCCACAGACCGGTGCTCTAACCGATTGAGCTACAGCCACCATGGTCCCGCCCCGTCGTGCACGGGTCTCCACGCCAGACGAGCCGTGGAGAGCTTGGATTGTAATCGGCCGAACCCGCCTTTTCAACTCCGAAACGGCTGCGGGTCCTGCCCTGGCCCGCGGCGCGTGAGCGCTGTCGGGCTACTTCGCGCGTTCGATGTACTCGCCGGTGCCCGGGTTGACGCGAATCTTGTCGCCCGTCGCCACGAACTCCGGCACGTTCACCGTCACACCATTCTCCAGCTTCGCCGGTTTGCTCGACGCGGTCTTCGTCGCGGTCTTCATCACCGGATTCGTTTCCACGATCGTCAGCGTCATCGAGTTCGGCAAGCGCACGCCGATCGGCTTCCCGTCGTAGAACTCGGCCTGGATCTTCATCCCGGGCTGCATCCACGGCGCATTGTCGCCCAGCGCCTCCTCCTCCATCTCGATCTGGTCGAAGTTGGTGGAGTTCATGAAGTGGTAGGTCCCACCCGCGTCGTACATGTACTCGAGCTCGTGCGTCTCCATGGACGCCGGTTCGATGGAATCCGCCGCGCGGAAACGATGGTCGAAGCTGGACCCCGTGCGCAGGCTCTTCAGCTTCGCCTGTACCATCGCCCGCAGGTTGCCCGGCGTATGGTGTCGAAACTCGATAACGCGAACCGGCTCGCCCTCGAAGACGATGACCATGCCGCGGCGGAGCTGTGTGGCCGGAACTGCCATGGGCACCCCGTACAGAAGAATGACGTAAAGTGGGACAGCCTCGGAATTTACCCGTGCCCGTCATGTGGGGCAATGGGGCCGCTATGGCCGCCGCAGCACGGGCTCGAGACCCTTCCACACGTTGTCCGTCACCATCCGCTCCCCCACGTAGTTCGGATGCACGCCGTCCGGCTGATTGAGCTCCGATCGGCCGGCCACGCCGTCGAGCAGGAAGGGCAGCAGCGTGGCCTCGTGCTCGCGCGCCAGTCCGGGAAACATCGCGTGGAACGCCTTCGTATAATCCGCACCGAGATTGGTCGGTGCCTCCATCTGCACCAGGACCAGTCGCGCCGAAGGTCGGTTGCGCCGGATGCGGTCGAGGATCTGTGCGATCGTCGCCCTCGTGCCGGCCACCGGTTGACCCCGCAACCCGTCGTTCGCTCCGGTCTCCACCACGATCACCGACGCTGGCCGCTGGAGCACCCAGTCGAGCCGGCGCAGCAGTCCCGCCGACGTTTCGCCACTCACGCCGGCATTCACCGTCTGGTATGAAAGCCCCGCAGCGTCGATCTTGCGTTGCAGCTGCTGCGGATACGCGCTGTCGGGTTCAAGTCCGAGCCCGGCGGTGAGCGACGTCCCCAGGAAGAGCACGATCCTGCGTTCGCTCGCGACGGATGTCGCAGCCGCCGCGGAACCTTCGGGGGCGCCGATGGTGTTGGTGGGTGCACGCTCGGCGACGGGTGTCGCCGCGCTCCTGCCGTCGCCGCACGCCGTCAGCACGCCACACAGCGCCAGCATACCTGCCCCTCTCACCAATCTCATGCTCGAAGCCCGCCAGTTGACGAAGGAATACCGGAGCGGCGATCACACGCTCGCCGTGCTGCGCGACGTGAACTTCGTCCTGCCGGATGGCGCGTTCGTCGCCATCGTGGGACCATCCGGCAGTGGCAAGACGACGCTGCTCGGGCTGTTGGCCGGCCTCGACGTCCCAACCCGCGGCAGTGTGTGGCTCGACGGCACCGACCTCACCCACCTCTCCGAAGATAAGAGGGCGCAGCTTCGCGGCGCCAAGGTGGGCTTCGTCTTCCAGGGCTTTCAGCTCATTCCCACACTCACGGCCCTCGAGAACGTGCAGGTGCCGCTCGAGCTGCGCGGCGACGACGGTGCCCCCGAGCGCGCGCGCGACCTCCTGACCCGTGTGGGGTTGGGCGACCGCGTGCATCATTTCCCCAACCAGCTCTCCGGCGGCGAGCAGCAGCGCGTCGCCATCGCGCGCGCGTTCAGTAACGCTCCCCGTCTGCTCTTCGCCGATGAGCCGACCGGCCACCTGGACAGCGAGACCGGAGAGCGCATCGTCGAGCTGCTGCTCACGCTCAATCGCGAGTCGGGGACGACGATCGTCCTCGTGACGCACGACCTCGCACTGGCGCGACGCGCCCAGCGCGTCATCCGCCTTGCCGACGGCGTGGTGGTGAGCGATGCGCCCATCGACTTGGCGCTTCGCCCGGTCGTGTCGTCGCTCGCCGGCTGAGGGCGCGATGCGTCTCTCACAGTTGCTGGCGCTCGCGTGGAAGGAGAGCCGCACCGCGCGGCGACGCCTGCTGCTGTACATGTCGTCCATCTCCCTCGGCGTCGCCGCGCTGGTGGCCATCGACTCCTTCGCGAGCAACACCCAGCGCAGCGTGCGCGAACAGGCGCGCGCGCTCCTCGGCGGCGACATCTCGTTGTCGTCGCGGCAGCCCTTCCCCAAGCGGCTCACCGCCGCGCTCGACTCCCTCCGTGCCGAAGGCGTCGGGATCGCCGACGTGACGACGTTCACGTCGATGGCGCTCGTGGAGCGCACGGGCCGGACGCGGCTGGCGCAGATCCGCGGCGTCACCCCCGGCTACCCGTTCTACGGAGAGATCCTCACCCAGCCCCCCGGACAGTGGGCGCGGCTGCAGTCCGGCCGCTACGCGCTCGTGGATCCCGCCCTGCTGCTCGCCGTGGACGGCCACGTCGGGGATACGCTCGCTCTTGGCTTCGCGCGGTTCATCGTCATCGGCACGCTCACCAGCGTACCGGGTGATGTCGGCGTGTCGTCGGCCATCGGACCGCGAGTGTACATCCCCGCGCGGTACGTGGACGAGACGTCGCTGCTGCTGTTCGGCAGCCGCTCCGACCGCGAGACGCTCCTCAAGCTGCCCGCGTCCCTGCCCCCGCAGCGCTTCCTGTTCCGCTTCAAGACGCGGATCGATTCGGCGCAGGTGCGTGCGCGGACGGTGGCGGAGACGGAGTTCAACCTCACCCAGGCGATCGATCAGCTGCGCGACTTCCTCAGCGTCATCGGCCTCGTCGCCCTTCTGCTCGGCGGCATCGGCGTGGCGAGCGGCGTGAACGCGTTCGTGATGCGGAAGATCGACACCGTCGCGATCCTCCGCTGCCTCGGCGCGACGAGTCGCCAGGTGCTCGGCATCTACCTCATCCAGGCCGTGGCGATGGGCTTCCTCGGCGCGGCGTTCGGCGCGGTGCTCGGCATCGGCATCCAGCTCCTGCTGCCGCGCGTGCTCGCCGATTTCCTGCCCGTGGACGTGCGCATCACGCTCGATTCGAACGCGGTCCTCACCGGCATGCTCGTGGGCGTGTGGGTCGCGCTCGTGTTCGCCCTCCGGCCGCTGGTGGCGCTGCGCAACGTGTCGCCCCTCCAGACGCTGCGCCGCGAATCCGACGCCGCCGCATTGCGCGGGGCGCGATTCGATCCGGTGCGCGTGCTCGTCGCGCTCACCGTCGTGCTCAGCATCGCCGCCCTTGGGGTGGCGCGAGCGGACACGATGCAGCAGGGTTTGGGGTTCGCCGCCGGCATCGGTGTGGCTGTCGGCCTTTTGTACCTCACGGCGGCGGCGCTCAGCATCTCGGCGCGCCGCGTGGTGCGACCGAACTGGCCGTTCGTGCTCCGGCAGGGAGTCGCCGCGCTCTATCGGCCCGGCAACCAGACGCGCTCCGTGGTGCTCGCGCTCGGCTTTGGCGTGTTCCTGATGAGCACCATCTATCAGGTGCAGCAGAACCTGCTGCGCACCGTGAGCGTCAAGCTCGACGCGTCGCGCGCCAACGTCCTCTTCTTCGACGTGCAGGGCGACCAGGGCGCGCCGCTCGATTCGCTCATTCGCGCCAAGGGGTCACTGGTGGTGCAGCGCACGCCGATGGTGCCGATGAAGATCTCCTCGATCAACGGGGTGCCGGCGGCCCAGCTACTCACCGACACCACGAACGGACGTCGCCGCCGGCCGGGCTGGGTCGTCCGCCGCGAGTTTCGGTCGACGTATCGGGACTCTCTGATGGCAGCCGAGAAGGTGACCGGCGGCGCATTCCACACCGGCGGCACGCGCGCGCCGGCGCTGCCGGCGGTGTCGGTCGACAAGGGACTCGCGCGCGACCTGCTGCTGTCGCTCGGCGACACGATCGTGTGGGATGTGCAGAGTGTCCTGGTGCCGACGCGCGTGACGAGTTTGCGCGAGGTGAACTGGACGCGGTTCGAGCCGAACTTCTTCGTCGTGTTCGAGACGCGCGCGCTCGAGAACGCGCCGAAGCAGTTCGTGGTGCTCGCCGACGTGCGTGGCGACACGGCGGTCGCGAGGCTGCAGCGCGACGTGGTGACGCAATTCCCGAATGTCGCGAGCCTCGACCTGACGCTGATTCAGCAGACCGTCGGCAAGGTGCTCGGCAAGGTCACGGCCGCCATTCGCTTCATGGCGGCGCTCAGCCTCGCACTGGCGATTCCGGTGCTGTTCAGCGCCGTGAGCGCGACTCGGCGCGAGCGACTTCGCGAAGGTGTGCTGCTCAAGGTCCTCGGTGCCACCAGGCGTCAGGTCGGCCGGATCATGCTCGCGGAGTACCTGCTGCTCGGGGCGCTCGGCAGCCTGGTGGGGGTGGTGCTGAGCGTCGGCGGCGCGTGGGGGCTCATGCACTTCGTGTTCAGGCAGCCGTTCGAGCCGGCGCTTCTGCCCGCGCTCCTGGTGGCGCTACTCATGATCGGCATCGCGGTGAGCATCGGCATGCTCACGGGTCGCGACGTGTTTCGCGAGACGCCCATGGCGGCATTACGCGAGGCGTAACGGGCGAACGGGCACCGCAGTACGCAGGTATACCGGTATCGGGTACGACGACTGGTATACTGGCCCCAGCAGTTCGGGGCCTCTTTCGGAGAGATCGCGCCGCGGCGGCGTGCTCGCCGAGACGTTGCGGACCGGGCGCGGGTGGTGCCTGCGATGGTTGCCGCAACGGCAGTGTCGGCACATTGCTGAAGCGCGTATGCCATTCCAGGTACCTGGAACTGGCCAGTGCCGACGAGCTAGGGCGCGACCACCCCCGTCGGCGCCGCGCTCTGTCCGCTTACGTGCGCGGCGCAGGCGAGAAACACGCCGGTAGTGAATGCAAGGATGAGTCGCTGCACGGCAGGTGAGAGCTTCTGCATGAGTCGAGGGGTAGGCGGCGGGGTGGTAGTGGAGGACGAAGCGCCGGCCGCGTGCGTCACCCTCGCTCCCAGGTACCCCGCGCGCTGCTGCCAGGGTCCCCCTAGGTCCGCCCCGCCTGCGACTCGGTCAGCCACCGTTCGATCGCCGAGAGCAGAATCGTCTCGTCCACGATCGGCTTGGTGATGTAGTCGTTGAAGCCGGCGGCGAGGTACTTCTCGCGGTCTCCGGACATCGCATGCGCCGTGAGGGCAATGACGGGGAGCTTCCGAAGGGCCTCGTCGGTGCGAAGGCGCGCGAGAATCTCGTTCCCGTCCATGCCGGGCAGCGAGATGTCGAGCAGCACGAGATCCGGCAGGGAGGAGGCAAGGCCGGCGAGCGCATCCGTGCCGTTCTCGTACTCCACCAGGTCGTAGAGCCCATCGAGAATCGCCTGCAGGAGGAGGCGGTTGTCCGCGTTGTCCTCGACGATGGCGATCGTGGTCATGTCGTGCCCTCCGTACTGGCGGTCATGAGCCACGCGCGGACGCGAGTGAGCTCCAGATCCAGTTCGTCGGCGAGTTGCGCGAGCCCATCCATCGAGCCCTCGCGCACGCGATGCTCGCCCTGTTCGCTGAGACGCTGCATCCGCATCGCGCCCAGCTGCGCGGAGCTGGACTTCAGGGAATGCAGCGCGCGCTCGACGGCTTCGGCGTCCCCCGTGCCAAGACCGGTGCGGACGGCGGCCAGCCGTTCGGGCGCGGCGGTCAGAAAGAGCGAGATCATCTCGCGCAGCAATTTTACACCGCCGAACCGCTTCAGGCGATCGAGCGCCGCGGAATCGGTGGGGGGAAGGTCGGCACTCGCGATCGGGGATTGCTCCATCAGGAAACTCCAGCGCGGCGGAGGGCCGCCTTCACGCGTGCGAGGAAGCGGGGTGGGTCGATCGGCTTGCGAATGTAGTCGTCGGCGCCGGCGATCATACGCGCGACTCTCCGTGAGTATCGTTGGAACGGTACGCTTCGGACAGCCGACTCCCGCTCGACGACCGCGTGAGCTCACGCTAGCGTTCGCATCATGAGTCACGAACCGGTATCACGAGAGGATCCGAAGCAGACGAGACGCGACATCCGGGCCGCGCTCGTATTCGGAGTAGTCGCGGCGACCCTCGAGCTGGCGGCGTTGCTGTACTTCTTCCGCTAGCCGGCCTCAGAGCGAGGGCGGCGTGGGCACTGGGGGCGACGCGGCATCCTCGGAGTCGTCCATCAGGATGCCGGTCTTGGCCGGGTGCTGGCAGCGGAAGTTCACGCCGCCGCGGGCCGCCACGGAATCGCGCGCGGCGCGGCATGCGGCCAGCCCTTCGTCCATTGCCGTCTGAAGCTCCTGCCGGAGCATCTCTTTCTGTGGCGCCGCGGCGTGCTCGGTGAGAAAGATGCGATACTCCTCGTACGCGGTCCGCAGCTCCATCCCCGCGCCCTTGAGCATCACGGTGCGCGACAGCTCGCGCGCCTTGCTCACGTGCATCAGGACTTCTCGCGCATCCTGTTCGGCGGTCTGGCTGCCCGGCGGACCGCTCATCGCGCTCGAGTCGCCCAGCGCGCCGAGGTGCATGGCGGCGTGCCGCGAGCCCAATGGCGACAACGGGTCGGAGCCCGCCGACTGCTGCGCGGCAACGCTGTCGGTTGCGAGACGAGGGGCGCTGCTGTCGATGGTGGCAGCAGGCGAAGTCGCGGTTCCCGCCAGCATCACCGAGTCGGTGACGGTCCGGTTCGGCGGCTTGCTCGCCGCCTGCGAAACGTTGTAGACCTTGAGAAAGTCGCGCAGCGATTCCGGCGGCCGCGCCAGAAGGGCTCCCGCGAAGATCACCGTGGCCGCCACCGCGATCGCCGGCGCGCGCCACGACCGCTTCGCCGTCGCCACCGGCCGCGAACGGAGCGGCCGAGCGGGGACCGCGTCCACCGACAGCGGCGTCATCATCTGCGTCGCCAAGCCTTGCATCGACGGCGCGCCGACCGCGGCGCGCACCACGGCCGCCAGCTCGGCCACCGATCGGAAGCGCTCGTCGGGCTCCGGCGCCAGCGCACGGTCGAGCGCCACCTGCAGCCGCGCGGGCCAAGCCACGTTGGGGCGTACATCGGCGAGCGTGCGGGGACGCGCCGTGAGCCGCAGCACCAGCGACTGCTTCGACGTCATCGCCGGATGCGGCAGTGCGCCGGTGAGCATGTTGAAGAGCACGAGACCGAGCGAGTAGAGATCGGTGCGTGCATCCAGCTGTTCGCCGGCGATCTGCTCGGGGCTCATGTACTCCGGCGTGCCCACCGCCATGCCCAGCGACGTGACGTTCTGCTCGGGGTCCGAATGCATCGCCTTCGCGATGCCGAAGTCGACGATCTTCACCCACTCGCGTCCGTCGTGGCTTCGCGTGACGAGGATGTTGTCGGGCTTCAGGTCGCGGTGCACGATGCCGAGATGATGCGCCGCGGTGAGGCCGTCGGCGATCTGCCCGGTGATCTCCGCGGCGCGCGTCGGCGAGAACGGTCCTTCGCGTCGGAGTACCGCCGACAACGTCTCGCCCTCGACGTATTCCATCGCGAGATAGAGGGTCCCGTCCTCCGTCTCGCCGAAGTCGTAGATCGCCGCGACATTCGGCTGATTGATCCGGCTCGCGTTCGCGGCTTCCCGATTGAACCGGCCGATCGCGTCCGGCGTCGGGGCCAGCGATGGGCTCATCACCTTCACGGCGCTGAGCCGCCCCATCCGCACGTGCTCCGCCAAGTAGACCCGTCCCATCCCGCCTTCACCGATGGTCCGCAGCACCTTGTACCGATCGGCCAGGAGGTGCCCGATCAGGGGGTCCGCCGACGCAGCCGATGCCTCGAGAGTCGCCCCGTCGCGTGGGCAGACCTCGAGCTCCGGCCCATACTCGGCTTGACAGGTGGGACAGACGTTCGGCACGATGGTACGGTGGGCGGAAGGAGCGAAGGTCGCGTCGATATGTCGCGTCGATATGATGACAGTCGGACATGCCCTCTCGTCACGACCCGGACCATTCGACCGGGTGCCTGAGGGGCCTGGCCGAGGCCCGGTTCTGGCACCCGGATGGCACGGATGACCGTGGGCAGGCTGGCAGGGTCGAAGCTCGATCGGGAGGCTCGAAATGCCGCTGGCGATGCTTGCAATGGCACTGCAGTTACGGACCGCTTCCCTGGGCGACTCCGAGGTGGCGCGGGCGCCCTCGGCGGCCGGCACCGACTCGGTACGCGACGCGAAACGGGCTCGCGACGCCCAGGCCTGGTTCGAGCGGTCGCGACGCTCCAACCTGCCGTGGGAGGGGAGCGGCGGAAACCGCTGCGAGGTGCGGCTGGGTCGCTTCTGCTGGTGGTACGACGAGGCCTCGCCCACGCTGCCGCCCGAGAGGGAGATCATTGCCGCCCGCCGCCGAGAGCTCCTCGCTCAGCTGGACTCGTTCGCGGCGCTGCATCCGGGTGACGACTGGTTGGCCGGGATGCGTGTGCACTATCGCCTCGACGCCGGGCAGCCGGATGCGGCCGACAGCGCCGCCCGCGCCTGCCGCGCCACGCGCTGGTGGTGCGACGCCCTGCTCGGCTACGTCTCCCATGTACGCCGCGACGCGCGCCTCGCCGACTCGACGTTTTCAGCCGCCCGGTCGAACATGGACGACGCGACGCGGTGCGAGTGGACCGACATCCACACGTTGCTGCCGAGCGATTCACGGGAGCGGTACGAGGAGCTCTCCTGCGCCGAGCGCGCCTCCCTCGATCGGCGATACTGGCTCCTGGGCCGCCCTCGGCTCACCGCGCCCGCCAACGAGTGGCGGAACGA
>JBBQDE010000071.1:0-9602 GCA_038319425.1 Gemmatimonadales bacterium | reverse complement strand
GGTACTGCATCGTGTCGTAGATCGCGAGCCCGGCGGAGACGCTGCCGCCCGGCGAGTTCACGTACACGAAGATGTCGCGCTCCGGGTTGTCCGCTTCGAGAAAGAGCAGCTGCGCGATGATGATGTTCGCGACGTCGTCGTAGATCGGCGTGCCGAGGAAGACGATGCGGTCCATCAGGAGCCGCGAGAAGATGTCGTAGGTGCGCTCGCCGCGGCTGGAGCGCTCGATGACGTACGGCGGATAGATCGTGGCCATTGGGTTGCTCATAGGTCGGTACCGTGTGTGACGTCGTTCCGGGAGGTCAACCACTCGAACACCTTTTCCTCGGTGATGCTTCGCTCGATCTCGGCCAGGCGTCCCGCCTTCTGGAGCGAGGCGTAGACCTGCCCCGGGTCGGCGCCGCGCTGCTCGGCCACTTTCGCCACGCGCTCGTCAACGTCCTTCTCGCTTGCCCCGAGCTGGTTCTGGTCCGCCAGCGCTTCGATCAGCATGTCTCGGCGCACCTGCTTCTCGGCCACCGTCGCGAACTCGCCGGCGAACTGGCGGCGCTGCTCGTCGGGAATCTGGTAGGCCTGCATGTACGCGTCGATCATCCGGTTCACCCAGCTCGGCGGCACGTCGAACGGGTTGGCGTCGGCGATCTGGTCGAGCAGGGAAGCGCGCACCGCCGCGTCGGCGTCTCGCGTCGCGTGTTCTTGGAGGTCCTTCTGCACCGCCGCGCGCAGCGCCTCGATGCCGTCGAAGTCGCCAACCTCGCGGGCGAAGGCATCGTCGAGCGCGGGCGCGGTCTTGCGCTTCACCTCTTCCAGCGTGACGCGAACGTTCTTCGACTGCCCGCGCTGCGCCTCGTCCGGAAAGTCCTCGGGCCACTTCACGACGCGCTCCTTGGTCTCGCCGGGCGCGAGCTCCATCACGAGCTCCTCGATTCCCGCGATCGCCTGCCCGCCGCCGAGCACGAGGTCGTACGGGCTCCCCTCCGGCATCGTGTCGCCTTCCTTCTCGGGCGTCGAGAGCACGACCTTCACCATGTCGCCCTCGATCGGCTGGCCTTCCACGGGCGCCCAGGTGCCCTTCTGGTCGCGCAGCGTCTCGAGCTGCTCGCTCACCTGTTCGTCGGACACCGTGCCGGAGGCGCGTGCGACCGTGAACCCCCGCGTGCGCGCGAGCTCGATCTTCGGCTTCACCTCGAGGTGCAGCTCGAACGTCAGCGGCTTGTTGTCCTCGAACTTCACGTCGTGCACGTGCGGCTGCGCGGCCACGTCGAGCTTCTCACGCTCCATCACTTCCTTGAAGGCTTCCTGCACGAGCGTTTCGATCACCTGCTGGCGGATGGCGTCCTTGAACCGCTTGCGGACCATCGCGGCAGGTGCCTTGCCGGGCCGGAAGCCGGGCAAGCGGACGGAAGCGGCGTACTTCTTCGCCGTCTTCTCCTCCTCGTCGCGCACGGCGAGCAGGGGCACAGAGACCTCGAGCAGACGCTCGACGCCTTCGCTTTTCTTGGTGGTGATCTGGATGTCCATGTGGATCAGGAAAGCCGGAATCGGGGCGCGCGGTTCCGCCCGGTTCGTGCGGGACGGGGCGTGACGCGGAACACTGAGTGAAAGCTAATCCGGCGTCCGGGCCCCTAGTAGGCCTGAATCGATGACCGTGGGTCGGCTCGGACCGCCGGCCCGATCATCTCCGCCACGATCTTCCCTGAGCTGAGCACGCCGGGGATCCCCGCACCCGGGTGCGTCCCCGCTCCGGCGAAGTACAGGTTCGCCACGTCCTCGCTGCGGTTGTGTGGCCGGAACCACGCCGACTGGGTGAGGATCGGCTCCACCGAGAACGCGCTGCCAAGGTGACTGTTCAGGGTATCGCGAAAGTGCAGGGGGTCGATCATGCGCTCGGTCACGAGGTGCTGCGAGAGCCCCGGCAGGTACCGCTCCTCGAGATACGCCATGATCCGGTCACGGTACGGCGCGGCGGCGGTCCGCCAGTCCGTGTCGCCGCCGAGGTGCGGCACGGGAGAGAGCACGTAAAAGCTGTCGCACCCGGGCGGCGCGAGCGACGGGTCCGTGGCCGTCGGGCGATGCAGATAGAGCGAGAAGTCATCCGATAGCGTCTTGTCGGTGAAGATGTTCTCGAGCAACCCCTCGTAGCGTGGACCCATCAGGATCTCGTGATGCGCGATATCCTCGTACCGGCGGTTCGTGCCGAAGTAGATCACCACGAGCGACATCGAGTAGCGCAGGCGTTTCATGCGGGCATCGGTGTTCTTTCGGCGCACCACGCTCGGCACGAGATCCATGTAGGTGCGGGCGACGTCCCCATTGCTCACCACTGCGTCCGCCAGGACCACCGTGCCATCGAGCAGCCGCACTCCCGTCGCGTGTCGGCTCCGCTCGTCCACCTCGATGCGCGATACCTCGACGCCGGTGCGGAGCGTCCCTCCCTCCTCCTCGAACAGCCGAACCAGCGCGTTCACCAGTGCGCCGGTGCCCCCCATCGCGAACCACACGCCCCACTGCTGCTCGAGCGTGTGGATCAGGGCGTAGATGGACGTGCTCTGGAACGGATTGCCGCCGACGAGCAGAGGATGGAAGCTGAACACCTGCCGCAGCCGAGGATCGCGGATGAAGCCGTTCACGAACGCGGCCACTGAACGATGCGCGCGGAGGCGAACGAGGTCCGGCACCACCCTGAGCATGTCCGTCACGCGCTCGAATGGCGTGTCGATCAGCGCCATGCCCGCCTCGAAGATCGCCTGGGTCGCGTCGGCGAAGCGCAGGTACCCCGGCACGTCGGCTGGATTGAAGCGGCGGACCTGCTCGATCACCGCGGCGCGATCGCCGTTGTAGCGGAAGACCGATCCGTCGTCGAACCGGATGTTGTAGAACGGATCGATCGGCACGAGCTGCACGTAGTCCGCGGTGTCGCGTCCACTGCGCTCGAACAGCTCGTGGATCAGCCAGGGCGCCGTGATGATCGTCGGGCCGCCGTCGAAGGTGAAGCCGTCCTGCACATACGTGTAGGCCCGGCCCCCGGGCTGATCGCGTTTCTCGACGACGGTGACCGAGTGCCCCTGCTGCTGGAGACGGATCGCCGCCGCGAGGCCGCCGAACCCGCTGCCGATGACGACGACGCGCACGCCGTCAGTCGGCCGCGACGCGATACGCCAGGGCGCGACTCCGCCGCTCGGTCGCCGAGCCGGCGCCTTCCCCCCGCAGCGCCAGTGCGAGCGGGACCGCCATCGCGACCGCGCCGAGGACGACCGCCCACCACATCCCGCGTCCGACACAGACGAGAATGGGGAAGACGCCGTTCACCGCGTACAGCGCGAGAGGCAGCCGGCTCGGCGACACGCGCGCCGCCCACGTACTCGGCGGCACGATCGCGACCAGCACGCGCGAGACGAGCAGGCCCGTGAGCAGCCATCCCAGCCAGTTGGTGAGCGGCATGCCGTAGAACAAGTTCGAGAATGCGATGCGCCGCATGATCGAGGCGTCGGCCACGTTCGGCAGGTGCCAGAGCCAGTGCGTCGTGGACACCATCGCCGGGTCCATCGACACGTCCCACGCCGTCAGCACCAGCGCGGCAGCCGCGGCCCACGTCCAGCGGCTCCGCGCGTCATCGCGCGCCGTCAACAGGCGCCCGCAGATCGCCAGCGATGCATACAGCATGAAGAACCACGACGTGGGAATGTTGAACGGCACCCGCCCGCCAACGAGGTAACCGAGCTGCGTCGTGTACGAGTACGGCCCGAACGGGAAGCCGGTCGCGGTGCCCAGCAGCTCGGCACCGAGCGACAAGCCGAACGCCGCGGCAAAGAGCGCGAGAGCGCGGCGCCAGCCCAGGCGGCTCGCGGCATGGAGGAGGCCGGCGAGCGCGCCGAGCACCACCGTCGTCTGTCCGCCGAAGCGGAACATGAATGCCGCGACGCGCTGGTTGGCGGGCGTGGCCAGCCACGCCGGCGCCGGTGGCGCCAGGAAAGTGGCGAACGCGATGCCGGAGATCACGAGCAGGATCGCGTGCCCGACGAGCATCGCGCGCGCGGCGCGTGATTCCCCGCCGTGTGAAGCGGACATCGTCGTCACGCCCACTTCACCAGGTCGCGCGGCGCGCGCGTGCCGGCGAGACGCATCGGCGTGCGCCGCGAGACGAGCCGATAGCGTGGCGTTGCGCGCCAGGCACTCCAGAGCACGCGCACGCGCGCCATCGTCCCGAGGCGCGCCCGCACGTTGAACGTGTCGTAGTCGATGCCCTCGATCGCGCCGAGGATTCCCGCGTAGCCGATCGCGCACGCGGCCGCGCAGCGCCGGGAGTCGGGCGCGAGCAGCGCGATGCCCGGCATCGCCGCCTCGTACAGCGAGCGCGCCCGCCCGATCTGGTATGCCATCAGCGCGCGCCATCGTTCGTCGCCGCCGAGGTCGCCGCGCAGCACGTCGTCGCGGGTGAGCGCGAAGTGCGCGAGATCCTCGTCGGGCAGGTAGCAGCGACCGTTGCGCGCATCCTCACCCACGTCGCGAAGCACGTTCGTGAGCTGCATTGCCACGCCGAGGGTTCTCGCGTACCGAAGCGCGCGCAGTCGCAATGCTTCGTCTCCCCCCACGCCGAACACGTGGGTACACATCTCACCCACGCTGCTCGCCACGCCTTCGCAGTAGCGGATCAACGCGTCCCATGTCGCGTAGCGGGCGGGCGCGCAGTCGCGCGCCACGCCATCGAGCAGCTCATGCATCACGCCGGCGGGCACGCCGTACCGCCGCGTGGCAAGTGCGACCTCCCGGAACACCGGGTCTTCGGCGCGTCCCTCCAGTGCGGCGTCGAGCTGCCGCCGGTACCTCGCGAGCATCACCTCCGCGTCCGCGGCGCCCCCGGCCGGCGCTAGATCGACCATGTCGTCGGCGACGCGACAGAAGGCGTACAGCGAGAACACCGCCCGTCGCTTGTCCGGCGGCAGAAAATGGCTCGCCAGCCAGAAGGTGCGGGCGTGCGAGCGCACGATCTGCCGGCAGTGCGCTGCGTCGGGATGGAGCATTCGCGCTGTTCCGGATGGAGGACGGGAAACGTGGAAGGAGGTGTTCGTAGGTGAACGCGATGGCGGGCGCAGAGTTCCCGCTTCGCCACTCGCATCGCAGGCCGCCGGGGCTTGGACTCCCGGTCCGAACCCGGGCCGTGCGGCGTGGAGGGTCGCAGGCAGTTGAAGCACGGCATCTCGCGCCTCGGCGATCTCCCGGGCCACGCAGGAACGTCCGACTGTGGTCACAGCCGGGCGTGCGGGTGACCGGTCGTGCCATATGGAGATGCGAGAGGGGGGACTCGAACCCCCAAGCCTTGCGGCGCCAGATCCTAAGTCTGGTGCGTCTGCCAGTTTCGCCACTCTCGCGCTGGGACAAATGTACGATGGACGGGATAGAGTAAAAGGCGAGAGAAAGCGCGAGGGTGAGAGAAAGTGAGAGGGTCAGAAAGTGAAAAGGGAAGGACGCACCGAAACGAGTCTGGTGCGACCCCCCCCTTCACTCTCACTCTCTCACTTTATCACTCTCTCACTTTCTTCACTTTTCACTTTCTCTCATCCCCCCACCTGCACCGTCACGGCGCGGGGCGGGCCATCCTGGCCGAGATCGTAGACCAGGAAGGTCACCAGATCGCCGGAGCTCAGGCGCGACAACACTGCCTCCAGATCGGCGGCCGATCGCAGATCCCGCTTCGGGCCGGGGTTGATGACCTGCACGATGATCGTGGCGTCGGCGAAGAGCTTCCGGTATGCCGGTCCGGTGACGCTCACGTCGCTCACGATGAGCCCCTTGCGGTACGGCTCCGCCACACGGGCGCGATTCACCAGCTCGGGTGATACCTGCTCGACGGCGATGCCGATCTTGTCGAAGCGGCGCGCCTCCAACTGACCCGACCCGCCCGACGTCGGCGACACCGTCGACGCCACTTGCTGCTGCGCGTCCGGCGCCTCAGCCAGCTTCACACGGAAGGTCTTCTTCGTGCCGAACCGCATCACGTCGAAGGTCACCGTTTCGCCCGGCTTGTGTGTGCGGACGATGCGCTGCAGGGTGCTGACGCGATCGGTCGGCTTGCCATCCGCCGCAATGATCACGTCGCCCGGCTCGATGCCCGCCCGCTTGGCGGGGCTGTCGTCGACCGGCTCGTAGCTGTACGTCTGCACGAGAACACCCGTCACGTCCTTGAGCCCAGCGGCCTTCGCGTCGGCGGCCGTCGCATTGTTGATGGCGACGCCGATCACGGAGCGGCGCACCTTGCCGTACGCGATGAGGTCGTCCATCACCTGCTTGGCCAACGTCACGGGGATCGCGAAGCCGTAGCCGGCGTAGAAGCCGGTGCTGCTGGCGATCGCACTGTTGATGCCGACCACCTCGCCGCGGATGTTGACGAGCGGCCCGCCCGAGTTGCCGGGGTTGATTGCGGCGTCTGTCTGGATGTAGTCGGTGATCTCGTAGCGTCCCCCGAGCAGGCCGGGCAGCGGCCGCCCCTTGGCGCTGATGATGCCGGCTGTGACCGTGAAGTCGAGGCCGAGCGGGTTGCCGATCGCGATCACCCACTGTCCGACGCGCGCGTTGTTGTCGTCGCCCAGCGTCGCCACGGGGAGATCGTTGCCGTTCACCTTGATCACCGCCACGTCGGTCGTCGGGTCGCGCCCGATCACCTTGGCCTCGAAGCTGCGCTTGTCGAGCAGGGTCACCGTCACCTTGTCGGCGTCGGCGACGACGTGGTTGTTGGTGAGGATGTATCCGTCCTTCGACACGATGAAGCCGGTGCCGCTGGCCTCCTGCGCCTCTTCGCGTTGCGGCTGCTGTTCGAAGTTGCGGAAGAAATCCTCGATGCCGGGGCGCTGCCCGGTCCGCGCGCGGGCGTTGGTCCGCACACGCTGGGTCTGAATGGATACGACGGCCGGCGTCACGTGGTCGGCGATCGCCTCGAACGCGCTCCCCGTCTCGGCGAGCGACTGCACCTGCGATGAGGCGACCTTGCCGCCCTTGCCCTCCTGCGCGAAGCCGAATCGCGTCAGGTCGAGTCCGGACGCGAACAGCAGCCCGAACACGAACGCGGTCACGATGGCAACGCCGAAGCGTATGCGCGAAAATCTGGATGCCATGCTGCTCCGTCTCCTGGAAAGTTGCTGCTGCCCACCGGGCTGAATATCAGGCGGGCGCCAAAGGTCCCATTATGAGACCCGTACGGCGCCCGTCTGGTTTCCCATTCACTGAACCAGGGCGCTACTTCTTGGCCTCGTCCACGATCTCGTAGTCGGCCTCGACCACGTCATCGGCCGGCTTGGCGCCATTGCCACTGGCCTCGGCGCCACCACCCTGACCCTCTGGCGCGCCGGCCGGCGCGCCGCTCTCCGACGCCTGATTCTGAGCATAGAACGACTGGCCGGCTTCGTTGAACGCCTTGCTGAGCTCCTCCTGGGCGGTCCTGATCTCCGCCACGTCCTCACCGCGCAGCGCTTTCCGGGCCCGCTCCACCGCCGCGTCGAGCTTGGTCTTGAGCTCGGCCGGGAGCTTGTCCGACCACTCCTTCGAGTTCTTCTCCACTTCATACGTCATGGAGTCCAGACGGTTCCGCGTCTCGATCTCCTCGCGGCGCTTCTTGTCCTCTTCCGCGTTCTTCTCGGCGTCCTTCACCATCTTGTCGATGTCGGCGTCCGAGAGGCCGCTCGAGGCCTCGACGCGGATCTTCTGTTCCTTGTTGGTCGCCTTGTCCTTGGCAGCCACGTGCAGGATGCCGTTCGCGTCGATGTCGAACGTCACCTCGACCTGCGGCATGCCGCGGGCGGCGGGCGGAATCCCCGTCAGCTGGAACTTGCCGATCGTGCGGTTGTCCCTCGCAAGCTCGCGTTCACCCTGCAGCACGTGAATCTCGACCGTGGTCTGGTTGTCGTCGGCCGTGCTGAACGTCTCCGACTTCTTGGTCGGGATCGTCGTGTTCCGCGGAATGAGCACCGTCGTGACGCCACCGAGCGTCTCGATCCCGAGGGAAAGCGGCGTGACGTCGAGGAGCAGGACGTCCTTCTGCTCGCCGGTGAGCACCGCGCCCTGCACGGCCGCGCCGATGGCGACGACCTCGTCGGGGTTCACCCCCTTGTTCGGCTCCTTCCCGAAGAACTTCTTCACCTCTTCCTGGATCTTCGGGATGCGTGTGGACCCGCCGACGAGGAGCACCTCGTCGATGTCCTTGGGCTCGAGTCCCGCATCCTTGAGCGCCTTCCGCATCGGCTCGAGCGTGCGCGTGATCAGGTCGTCCACGAGCTGCTCGAACTTGGAGCGGGTGAGCTGGTAGGTCAGGTGCTTCGGACCCGTCTGGTCGGCCGTGATGAAGGGAAGGTTGATGTCCGTCGAGTTGGTGCTCGACAGCTCCATCTTCGCCTTCTCCGCCGCCTCCTTGAGGCGCTGGAGGGCCATCGGATCCTTCGACAGGTCGATCCCCTGGTCGCGCTTGAACTCGCCGACGATCCAGTCGATGACGCGCTGGTCGAAGTCGTCACCGCCGAGGTGCGTGTCGCCGTTGGTGGACTTCACCTCGAACTGGCGCGAGCCGTCCACGTCGTACAGCTCGAGCACCGAGATGTCGTAGGTGCCGCCGCCGAGATCGAACACGGCCACCTTCTCATCCTTCTTCTTGTCGAGGCCGTACGCGAGGGCGGCGGCGGTGGGCTCGTTGATGATGCGCAGCACGTCGAGGCCGGCGATCTTGCCGGCGTCCTTCGTGGCCTGACGCTGGGCGTCGTTGAAGTAGGCGGGCACCGTGACGACCGCCTTGGTGACCGTCTGGCCGAGGTAGTCCTCCGCCGTCTGCTTCATCTTCTGGAGGATCATCGCCGAGATCTCCGGGGGCGTGAAGCGCTTGCCCTGGACTTCGACCTGCACGACGTCGTTCGGCCCGGGCAGGACCTTGTACGGGACGCGCTTCTGCTCGTCCTGCACTTCGCTCAGCTTCCGCCCCATGAACCGCTTGATGGAGAACACGGTGTTCTGCGGGTTGGTGACCGCCTGACGCTTGGCGACGGTGCCGACGAGGCGCTCGCTATCCTTGGTGAAGCCGACGACCGACGGAGTCGTCCGCCCGCCTTCGGCATTGGGGATGACGACCGGGTCGCCTCCCTCCATGACGGCAACGACCGAGTTCGTCGTGCCGAGGTCGATACCGATGACTTTGTCCGCCATTGCTACCTCGATGAATGTGAAACGCGGCACTGGCTGCCGCGGACACGTGGGGAAGTGGCAAGTCCGGGACCCGGGGCGGGCCGCCAGATTGACAGAGTGGACGGGCTCGCCGTTGCTCATCTCGTGACAAGCTGACTGGTTCGATCGCGCCCGCGCCCATTAGGCAGAACTCCACCGAATGCGCAGGGAAACGCATGCAGCGACCTCGGCCGGCCCAGCGACCGGCTGCGATGGATGACCGCCAGTTTGCCCCGCCTGTCTCGCCCGGGTAACTTCGTGGCGGCTGCACCACTCCCTCCGATCCCTCCGACTACATGCTGAGTCGCCTCATCCCGCGCGACGAGCAGTTCTTCGACCTGTTCAACCAGCTCGCTGGCCACCTCCGCACGTCGGCGCAATTGCTCGATCAGCTGTTCGCGGAG
>JBBQDE010000070.1:0-9773 GCA_038319425.1 Gemmatimonadales bacterium | reverse complement strand
AATCTAGAGCGCGAGGAGGTGGAGTCAATCAGTGAGGCCAACTCGGGAGGAAAGCGCTCCCGTCGCCCGCTCCCGACGAAGGACTCGTCATCGCCTTCTCCTGTCGATAGTGCGCTGGTGCACGTTCCCCTTCCGCGCCTCGATCAGCTCCCACATGTGCCAGAAATAGTCCGCGCTCCGGTTCAGGTGCTTGTCCACCAGCGTCGCTCCATTCACGCCGAGCGGAACACCCTGCGGCCCCATGAATCCGTTGGACGGCGTCGTCCGCACATCCCGCACGCAATCGGCGAGCATGCCGTAGTGCGCCACGCCCTCGGTGTTGTAGTTCCACGTCTTCGTGCCGCTGGTGCTCATCGGAAACGACGCATCGTATGCCACCCTGTTGCCACCGCCGGGCATCGGGCCCTTCACCAATCCGTTCAGGTCGGTGCCGAATGAGACAGCGCCGTTCTGATAGTTCCCTGTCGTCGTGTCGGGATTCATGTAGCCCATGTCGATCATCACCTGCTGATAGCTCCGCGCCCACTGGGTCGAGTGCACGCCATCCGAGCCGAGCCCCAACATCCCGTGCAACACGCCGAGTCGCTGGATCTGCCGCGGTGTCCGGCTGTTCTCGGCGTCGGCCCCACCCTGGCCGCGGATGCCTGTATGGCCGGAGACCACGGGGTAGCCGAACGATTCAGCGATCGTGAGGGTCGAATCGGCGGCCTTCTGCGACATGTGATCGATGTCCACGATCATGCCGCGCTTCATCATCTCCTTCAGCGCGATCACGCCGAACGGCGTGAGACCGAGCGCGTTGCGGTGTCCTCGGCTCTTGGACGGCTGCCCCGGAGGTGGGCAGACGGGTCCAGGCCCCGAGCGTCGAAACGGATCGAGACCGAGCTTCACGAACGCGCCGGCGTCTCGCAGCGGCTCGGAGCCCTCGGTGTACACCCTGAGCGCCGTCCTTCACCAGTAGCTGGTACCTCGTACTTCGTACCAAGGACCGAGTACTACCTGCTAGTCGTGCCCGGGCCGGCGCGAAGATCTCTAGAAGAAGGCTGTGAAGAGGATGATTGCCGCCATCGCGAGCCCGATGCCCACCTTCATCGCCGCAGCGACGGCGCGGCCGATCAACGCGCCGGTGGCCACCTTCGTTGCCTTGCCCACGCTGCCCTGCGTCAGCTCGGCGACGAACGCGCCGACGAACGCGCCGGCGAATGCGCCGATCACCGATCCGACGATCGGCACGGGCACGCCCATGAACGCCCCCACCATGCCGCCGATGATCGCCCCCCAGCTCGCGCGCCGTGAGCCCCCGTACTGGCGCGTGTACTTCGCCGTCAGCGTGAACTCGATCAGCTCGCCCACGAGCGCCATCACCGCCACCACCACCGTGGTGAACACGCCGATGGAGTTCGGCACGAGCAGCGAGTAGCCGAGCGCGCCCGCCGCCATGATCCACGTGCCGGGCAGACCGAACGGGATCATCACGAGCCCGAGCAGCAGGATGCCGATGAGGATGAGGATCTCCATCAGCCCATCGCCTCGACCGCCCGGACGAGCAGCGCCGCCACGTCGTCGATGCCGTCGCCGCGGAGATTCGCCAGCGAATCGGCGCTGCTGTGCACGCGCCGCAGCGTGGCCAGCGATCCGCGGCTCACGGTGACCGCGGCCCAGCCGCGATCCGCGAACGCCACGGAATCCGTGAGGAGACCGAGCGGCAGGCGACGCACGCGCGGCGGTCGCGGCGCGAGCGCCTCGAGCGTCTGGATCAGCGGCGTCGGCGCCGCACCGGAATACATGATCGTCAGCTCTCCCGCGTCGTCGACGCCGTCACAGTTCAGGACCATACCCCGTCTCGCTTCGCGTGCCCATGCGCGCGCGCCTGCGAGTCCCAGCTCCTCGGCGCTCGATAGTAGTACACCAAGCATCGTCTCCGGTCGCACGGACAACGCCGCGGTGAGCACAGCCGCCACGCCCGATGCATTGTCCACCGCGCCGTCCGACCTCGCACCCACCACGCTCGCGACGACCGGCGGTGCACCCAGCAGCGCCAGCACCACCGCGCTCCACCAGGCCATACGATGCGGCAGCGATGCGAGTTGCAGGCCACCGGCCGCGAACGCCAACAGCAGCGCGGCGAGCAGCAGCGTGATGCCGGCGACGCGCAGCAGCGAGGGAACGGGCTGTGACTTGGTGTCCAGATGCGCCACGAGCCACACCCTCGGCGTGTCCGAACCCCACGTCGCGATCAGGTTTTCACTCGCGGCGCGCTGCAGAGGGAAGATGAGCACGGCGTCGCCGAGCATCGCGCGGGCGAAGGCGGCCACCACGACGCTGCCGACGAGGAGCGTCGTGAGCGCCGCGGCGGAATGACTCGAGAGGCCGAGGGCAGCAGACATCAGGATCGTCGCCGCCATCAGCGCCCCGCCGATGGGGGTCGCGTACCGGCCCGGGAAGCGCGAGTAGGTGAAGGCTTCGCGCGTCACCGTGAAGCCGGCGCCGTCGAGCACGCGCTCGGCGTACTCGCGGGCCCGCGCTTCGGCCGCGCTGCCCGCGGGGCGCGGCTCGCGCGCGAGGATGGCGAGGTGGCCGGCGCCGACGCCTCCTCGCGCGCCGGCCATCAGCGGGCTGGTGCCAGCTCCGCCGCTTCCACGAGCTCGCGCAAGGTGGCGAGCGACGAGCCCGCGAGCCGGCGCAGCGGCGGACGCGGCTCGCCGCCGTGCAGCCCCACCTGATCGAGCGCCGCCTTCACGCCGGCCACACCCATGCCGGCGACGATCCGCGCGGCGAGCGGGGTGAGGCGGGCCTGCGCGGCCGACGCGGCGGCAGCGTCACCGCGTCGCGCGGCGCGGAGCACGTCGAGCGAGAGCGCCGGCGCGAAGAGCGCGACAGCGAGGATGGCGCCGTGGGCACCGAGTCGCAGTGCTTCCCCGAGCAGCGATCCCGATCCCGTGAGCACCCGGAACGACTCGCTCTGCGCGTCGAGGTAGCCGCGCAGCAGCGTCGCATCGCCGGAACTGTCCTTCAGGCCGACAATGTTGTCGTGTTGCGCCAGCCGCGCCACGACGTCGGCCGACAGCGCGAAATGCATGTACTTGGGAATCGAGTACAGCAGCACGGGCACTGGGCTCGCGTCGGCGATGCGCAGGTAGTGCTCCCACAGCGCGTCGGGCGTCATCGCGTCGCCGTAGTAGTGCGGCGCCACCACGAGCACGGCGTCGGCGCCGCGCTCGGCCGCACTGCGGTTGCGCGTCATCACGCTGCGGGTCGACTCCGCGCCCGTGCCGACGACGAGCGTCCGGTCCGCCGGCGTTGCTTCACGCGCGAGCTCGACGAGGCGGTCGCGTTCCGTCTCGTCGAGCAGCGCCGCCTCTCCCGTGGAGCCCGCAACGACGACGCCGTGCAGCCCGGCCTCGAGATGGGCCCGGACGTTCGCCGCGAACGCCGCGCCGTCCACGGCGCCGGCACCGTCGAACGGCGTGACGACCGGCGCGAGGATGCCGTCGAGCGCGATCACTGGTTCAGGAAGTCGAAGGCCCCGGCGCCCTGCGTCGCGCCGTCCGCATCGCCGGGCACCGCGCCCTGGGATGCCGGCGCCGGCGTCGGCGTCGGCGCCGTGGCGGCGACCGCCGGCGCGCTCGCCGGCGCCGAGACGCGCCGGAACATGCGCATCTTCAGCTCGAAGTCCGACGGGTTCGTCGCCGCGCCCATGGCCGTGTCAAACGTCACGATGCCCTCCTGCACCAGATCGGCAAGGTGCTGGTCGAACGTCTGCATCCCGTACTGGTCCCGCCCATCCGCGATGTAGTCGCGAATCTCGCCGATGCGGCGCCCGTCAGCAATCATGTCGCGCACCGCCGGCGTGACGATGAGGATCTCGGCCGCCACCGCCCGCCCCTGGCCGTCGGCGCGCGGCAACAGGCGCTGCGACACCACGGCATGCAGCGTCTCGCTGAGCCGCGTGCGCACCACCTCCTGCTCCTCAGGCGGGAACATCGCCATGATCCGCATGATCGTGCTCTGCGCATCGGGCGTGTGCAGCGTCGAGATGAGCAGATGGCCGGTCTCCGCCGCCTTCATCGCGGTATCGATCGTCTCGGCGTCGCGCATCTCGCCGATCATCACGACGTCCGGATCCTGCCGCAGCGCGGCGCGCAGCCCCATCTTGAAGTCGACCGTGTCGAACCCGATCTCGCGCTGGGTAATGGCACTCTGGATGTCGGTGTGCAGGAACTCGATCGGGTTCTCGAGCGTGAGGATATGTCGGTTGTAGTGCGTGTTGATGTAGTTCACCATCGCCGCCATCGTGCTCGACTTGCCCGAGCCGGTCACCCCCGTCACCAGCACCATCCCGCGCTCAGCCTCGGTCACGCGAGCGAGCGCCGCCGGCAGCTTGAGCTTCTCGAACGTGGGGATCTCGATCGGGATCACGCGCATCACGACCATGAAGCTGGAGCGCTGCTTCAGGATGTTGACGCGGAAGCGCCCGACACCGTTCGCCGCCCACGAGCAGTCGTAGTCGGTGAGGGTATCGATGCGCGCCTTGTCGTCCTCGTTGCTCATCAGGTGCAGCGCGATGGTGCGCGTCTGCTCCGGCGTCAGGGTCTGCTTCGTGAGCGGGACGAGCCGGCCGTTGATGCGGGCGCGGAACACGTCGCCGGCCTTGATGTGCAGGTCCGAGGCACCACGATCCACGGCTGCCTTGATGATCCGTTCCATTCGTTCAGTATCCTGCCCGTTTGTCTATGAGGTTGCGCAACGGCTCGCCGTGCACATAGCGGCGCCAGTTGTCGAGAAAGAGGTCGAGCTGCCGGGGCCAGAACCGTCCCGGAGATACCGGCGATACGTGTGGGACCACCAGAGCGTTCGGAAGCGCCCACAGCGGGCTCGATGCCTCGAGGGGCTCGCGGCGAAAGACGTCGAGCACGGCGCCGCGCAGCCGTCCGGTGGCGAGCATGTCGGCGGCGGCCACTTCATCCACCAGCGCGCCGCGTGCCACGTTCACCAGGATCGCCCCGCGCGGTAACAGCGCCAGCCGTGCCCGCGTCATCAGCTCTGTAGTATCGGCCGTGAGCGGCGCCGCCAGCACCAGGATGTCGGCTCGGGGCAGCTCCGCCTCCAGCTGGTCGAGGCCGGCCACGGACGCGAAGCCCTCGGGCGGGCCGAGCTCCGGCCGGCGCCGGATGCCGACGCAGCGGGCGCCGAGGGCCGAGAGGCGTCGCGCCGCTTGACTCCCGAGCCCACCGGCGCCCACGATCAGCACGCGACAGTCCGACAGCTCGCGGAGCGGAGAATCGTCGGCCACGAAGAAATCCTTGCTCCACTCGCCCCGTTGCTGCTGCGCAATGGCGACGTCGAGGCCGCGGAGGAAGTGCAGCACGCCGGCCACGACGAACTCCGCGATCGGCGGGCCGTGGATCCCGGCCGAGTTGGTGATGAGGATGTCCGTGGTGCCGATGCCGGTGTTGAGCACGTTCCCCACGCCCGCCGCGGCGGTGTGCATCCAGCGCAGCCGGCGCGCCGCCGCCAGCAAATCGGTGGTGAACCCGAATCCGAAGTACACCTCGGCCCCGGCGATCAGCCGGACGGACTCGTCGCTGCCGCCCTCGGGACCGTCGCCGTCGGAGCTCGTCGGCGCCTGCACCGCGACAACCTCCCAGTCCGCCGGTGATTCGCGGCGCAGCCTCGCCAGTCCGTCGGACGGGAGGGCCCAGTTGCGCGACTTTGCCGCCAGGTCCACCAGCAGCGTGCGCCGCTCAGTCAAGATGGACTCCGTACACTTCGTCCCGCGCGAGCAGCGCGGCCGTGGCGATGTCGAACTGACGCGACGGTCCGGAGAGTTTCATCTCGAAGGTGCGATCCTGTTCGTGGTCGAACACGTGCCGGCCCTCTATGCGGATGCCGTGGGCGCGAAGCGTGGTGGCCACCACGTCCTCGGTCGTCCCGGCGCGGGTCCTGATCGTGGCGCTCACCACCCGTCGCGCGCGCCGCACCCAGTGCTCGAGCCCTCCGAGCCCGGCCAGCACGAACGTCACGAGCAGCCCGGCTCCGATCCCTTCGATATAATAGCCCGCGCCCACCGTCATGCCGATCGCGGCCACCACCCAGATCGTCGCGGCGGAGGTGAGCCCGGTGACCATCCCCTGTGCCTGCATGATCGTGCCGGCGCCCAGGAAGCCGACTCCGGAGACGATCTGCGCCGCGATACGCGCCGGGTCGCCCACGCGCACGCCATCCACGATGCCGATGCGCGTGGAAACGTCCATCAGCAGGGCGGCCCCGATACAGATCAGGATATTGGTCCGCAATCCAGCCGGCTTGCCGGCGATCTCGCGCTCGAAGCCGATGATGCCGCCAAGGAACACGGCGAGCGAGAGCTTGACGAGGAGGTCGACGCGGAGGATGCGCGCGATCTCCATGAGGAGCGGAACGTCGACCTCTTGCGCGGGGACGAAAATGGCGGGCTCCCGCCCGCCGTGGAGTCAGCTCGCGTCGAGGTCGTGAAGGTCGCCGGGCAGGGTGTCCGGCGAGGAATCGCCGTACGCCATGCTTCGGGCCTGCGCCTCGAGCGCATCGATGACTGCTTCGTCGGGCTCGGTGGGGGTGTCGAAGGTCCGGAACACGGTGCTGCCGCACTGATCGCAGACGACCGCCGCCGGAACTTCCTGAGTGAAGAACTTTTCCTTGCCGCAGGTGAGGCAGACCAGGGTGGTGACGCCCCGCACTCCATTCTTCGCCATCGCGCGCTCGCTGTGAGGGTGGGCGGCGAGAGTGCAAGAGGCATGCGGAGCGGTCGGACTGCTCCCGCACAAGACGATCGTAAGATGGGGCCGCCACTCCCGCTGGGACAACGATGGATTCCAGACGGGGTGGGCCTGCGCCATGCCGTAGTCGAGGAGCGCCTGCAGCCCCACAAGGCAGGCGGCCATCGCCATCACCCAACGGCGCTGCGCACGGCTGTGGGCGAAGGTGAGCCCGTAGAGAATGCTGGAGGCCACGACGAGGCTCGACTCGAGGGCGAAGTCGGCGACCGGCAGGTTGTAGAGCGCGAAGCCGATGCGATCGGAGGGGCTCAGCAGCCCCTTGTGCGCGGTAAAGAAATCGGCCGGCCAGTGCAGCAGCCACCCGGCCATGATCATCCACCCGCCTGGCCGGCGGAACACCACGACATATAATGCCGCCGCGGCCAGCGCGCCCGCCATCAGCCCCGGCAGGTAGTGGGTGTAGAGCGCCATCTCGTTCCGGTCGCGCCAGAACCCCAGCACGGTCTCCAGCCAGTCCGGCCCGTAACACGCCAGCACGAGCGGCGCGGTCGGGACGCGCGGATCACGGGTCTTGAGGGCGAGAGCGACCGCGACGTGGCCGGCGTACACGTCAGCGCCGGCGGCGCACGCGCCAGTCGGCCACGGTGACGATGATCAACGGGAGCGACAGCAGGAAGGCGAAGCCCCGCGCGCGCGCCGTCCAGTCACGCGCGAGTCCAAGGACGCGGAGCAGTGCCTCGGCGAGATCCATTCAACCGTTGGGCAGCGAGCGCGTTCGCGCACAGGCGTCGCACAATGTCGCGCTCGTCGACAGCGGCACGCCACAGGTGCCGCAGAGCGAATAGACGCGAACCCCATGCCGCGTCACTTCGCGAAGCATCGGACGCGACGCCGCGACGTGGAGTGGCTGGACGCTCGCGGACGAGGGTCGCGACGGGTGCAGGGCGCGCCACAGGCGCGACTGACGAACCCGCCTCAGGAAATCACGAAGGTACCGCATGGATCGCTCGGTCGAACGGTTCCACCGACTGGGACGCCCGCGTTCATGTGCGCGTCGCCATGCGTTCGAGAGCAAGAGACATGCACGCTCGCCGGCGACTCCCGCGGGCGCAGACGCGATCACGGGAATCCCATGCGGTCGCGCACACCGCGCATCGTCTCCTTCGCCAGCACGCTCGCCGTCGCCGCGCCGGCGGCGAGCGCATCGTCCACGAGACTCGGCTCCGCAACGAGCCGCTCTGCCCGGCTCCGGATCGGCACGAGCTCGGTCTCGATCGACTCGGCCAGCACTTTCTTGCAGTCGATGCAGCCCCAGCCCGCGGTGCTGCACTGCACCGCCACGTGCTCCACCGTGGCGGGTGGGCTGAATGCCCGGTGCAGGTGATAAATGTTGCACACCTCGGGCGTTCCGGGATCGGTGCGCTTGATGCGCCTGGGGTCCGTGACCGCCGGACGCAGCTTCGCCCAGATCGCCTCGCTCGGCTCGAGCAGGCCGATCGTGTTGCCGAGGGACTTCGACATCTTCGCCTGCCCGTCCAGCCCCATGATGCGGCGCGTCGGCGTCAGCAGGGCCTTCGGCTCCGGGAAAAAATCGGCGTCGGGGGAGAATGCCGCGTTCCACCGTCGCGCGATGACGCGCGACAGCTCGAGGTGCTGCACCTGGTCCTCCCCCACCGGCACCATGTCGGCGCGATACAACAGGATGTCGGCGGCCTGGAGCACCGGGTAGTTCAGCAGGCCGGCCATCACGCTCTCCTGGCGCTGTGCCTTCTCCTTGAACTGCACCTGTCGTTCGAGCTCGCCCAGCGGCGTCACGGTGTTGAAGATCCACGCGAGCTCTGTATGTTCCGGCACGGCGGACTGCACGAACAGCGTGGCGCGGGAGGGATCGATGCCCGCGGCGAGGAGCCCGATCGCCATCTCGCGGCGACGAGCGCGCAGCTGCGCCGGCTCGTACGGGCCGGTGATCGCGTGATAATCCACGATGCAGAAAAGCGATTCCGCTTCCCACTGCAGCGCCACCCAGTTCTTCACCGCGCCGAGGTAGTTGCCGATGTGCAGCTCCCCGGAGGGCTGGATCCCGCTGAAGATACGTGCCATGCCGAGAACGTAATGAGCGCGTCAGACGCGTCGCAAGGAAATGTGGACACGAATGCCCCGACACCGTTGGCGAGCCATGCGGAGCGGCGTGCATTGCTCGCCACCTGCGTGGCTGCGGCGGCGCGTGCCGCGGACGTGGTGCGCGCCGGCGCGGAGCGCCGGTCGGCGCTCGAATGGGAATCGAAGGGCCGCTTCGACTTCGTCACCGCGGTGGATCGCGCCAGCGAGGCGGCGCTCGCCGAGGTGATCTTGCAGCGTCACCCCGACGCCACCCTCCTCGCCGAGGAAGGCTCGCCCGCCGCCGGAGTGACTCATGGGCTCGTGTTCGTGGCCGACCCACTCGACGGCACCACGAACTTCCTCCACGGCCTGCCCTGGTACGCCGTCTCCATCGCGGCGCTGGTGGATGGCGTCATCGCAGCCGGCGCCGTGATCAACGTCGCCACGGGTACCCTGTTCACCGCCACCGCCGGGGGCGGAGCGCGCCACGCCGGTGCGCCCATGCGCGTGAGTGACATCGCCGATCCGGCCCGCGCCCTCATCGCCACGGGCTTCCCCTTCTCGCGGGAAGCCGAGATCGCCCGCTATGTGCCCATGCTGCCCGCCGTGATGCGGGCAACGGCTGGCATACGCCGCGCCGGCGCGGCGGCGCTCGATCTCGCCGACGTCGCCTGCGGACGGTACGAAGCGTTCTGGGAGCTGCGCCTCTCGCCATGGGACATCGCGGCCGGACTGCTGCTGGTGCGCGAGGCCGGCGGCATCGTCACGACGTTGGAGGGCGCGCCATGCCCCGTCGCGGAGACATCGTGCGTGGCGGGGAACCCCGCCATGCACGCATGGCTCCTCGGCACCCTTCGAGAGCACTGAGCT
Source organism: Gemmatimonadales bacterium (assembly GCA_038319425.1). GTDB lineage: Bacteria > Gemmatimonadota > Gemmatimonadetes > Gemmatimonadales > Gemmatimonadaceae > AG11. Next base: position 51 of record JBBQDE010000070.1, on the reverse strand, counting down.
GACGCGTGGGATGCTCCACTTCTCTGAACGAAAGGCCCGTATCGAGCAAGC
>JBBQDE010000069.1:0-9779 GCA_038319425.1 Gemmatimonadales bacterium | reverse complement strand
GGGCCTGCGCGACGCGAGGCTCGGCAGCGCTGGCGCGGCGGATGCCGATGTCGTGATCGTGGATCGCGTCGGCGTCCTCGGCGACCTCTATGCGTTGGCCGACGTCGCGTACGTCGGCGGCGCATTCCACGCCGCTGGCTTGCACTCCGTGCTGGAGCCGGCCGCCTTCGGCGCGCCGGTCCTGTTCGGCCCGCGCTACGCCAGCGCCCGCGACGCGCGCCTGCTCATCGACGCCGACGCCGCGCTCAGTCCCGACGACGCCGACACGCTTCAGCGCTCGCTTGAGCACGGGCTCGACGCGCCGACGGAGCGCGTCGCCGCCGGCCACGCGGCGCGCGCCGTCGTGCACGCGGGACTCGGCGCGGCCGAGCGGTCATACGCCCTGGTGGCCGAGCTCCTGCGATGAGGCCTGCGCCTCTCTATCGGACGGGGAATCCACGTTCAGCGTTACGCGTTGACCGTTCACCGTTCACCGTTACGCGGTCCAGCACGTCACGCCGTGAAACGCTGAACGGTCAACTGGCAACGCGCAACGTGGATTCCGCCCGCCCGTCCTCGACCGCTGCCAACAGCGTCAGGCCGTTGCCACGTGCGGAATGATGGGCGATGAGGCCGACTGCGGCCGGTGCAGGTAGAATCCCTGCACGAGGTGGACGCCGAGATCCTGCACGGTCTTGAACTCCTCCGCGCGCTCGACGCCTTCGGCGATCACCATCGCGCCGTGATCCGTCGCGAACTTCACCATCGTCTGGACGAGGTTCTGCTTGATGAAGTTCGTGTCGATCGCGCTGATGAGCGAGATGTCGAGCTTGATGAAGTCCGGCTCGAGGTTGGCGATCGAGCCGAGCCCCGCGTAGCCGCTTCCTGCATCGTCCACCGCGAAGCGATAGCCCATGTCGCGGAACGCCTTGAGCCGGTCGCGGAACTTGGGGTAGTCCTTGATCGCCGTCCGCTCGGTGATCTCGATGACGACGCGGGATGGATCAGTGACTTCCTGCTCCGTGAAGGCCGGGTCGTTGAAGTCGTGCGGGTCAACGTTGATGAACAGCAGCTCTCCCGGGCCCAGGCGAGTATTCATCCCCTCGATCGCCCGCTCCCGGCACAGCCGGCTCAGCTCCCAGATCATGTCCGCTTCGGCCGCCACGTCGAACATCACCTCCGGGCTGCGGAGCGTCCGCATCCGTCCCCGCGCCAGGGCCTCGTAGCCGAAGATCTCTTTCGTGGCCGCGACCACGATCGGGTGGTAGTCCACGTAGACGAGCCGGTCGCGCAGGCTCGTCTTGAGGTCGTTCACGCGGCGCGCCCGCTCGCGCTGTTCCACCGAGCGCGACGCGTTCTGCGCTTCCCGGATGCCGCGATAGATGAGGCGCTCGAGCCGGATCTTCGGATTGTAGTAGAGGTGTGCGCGGCCGACGTAGATGTCGAACAGCGCGGCGATGTCCTCCCCGTGCGCCATCTCGATCTGGGCACCCACGTGGCGCTGGAGGCGCGTCACCATCTCGGTGATCTCTCCCTCCGTCGCCGCCGCGACGCCGCTCTGCGGCACGTGGAAGAAGATGAAGTCGTCGTCGTGTGTGAAGCTCACCATCACGCGCGAGTCGCCGAGATCGTCATCGTCGAGGAACTCGCGCACGGCGCTCGCCGTCGTCTCCAGCACTGCATCGAGTTTTTCCCACCCATAAATTTCCTCGATCTTGGAGTAGCGGACGAAGTTGAAGTACAGCACCACGAGCTCGCCGCGCTCCTTGAAGAACTGTCGCGACCGTTCGATGGCGACCGGCAGGGTCGGCAGTCCCGTCAGGGAATCGTGGAGCATCTGCTCCTGCTCCGCGTGGTCCACCCGCTTGGAGTTGTCCGCACGGAGCGCAGTACCGCGCGCGACAGCCGACCAGGTGCGCGCCGCGATTTCTTCGGCGCTGGCCGGAAGGAGGAACCATTCCTCGGCCGCGAGCTCCACGGCTCGCCGCCGGGCGGCTTCATCGGCGCATCCGATCAGCACGGGCACCCCGCGCAGGTGCGCCTGCTCGACCCCGGTGCGGAGCAGCGACGGATCCGACGTCGTGATCAGCACCGCCCGTACGCCCGGCTCGGCCAGCGCCGCCGCGAGATCGTCGAGTGCGCGCACGTCGGCGCGCCACCCGTCGAGCTGGGCGACCGCCTGGCGGACCGTCGGGTCGTCCGTATCGGTCAGGAGGATCGACTCGCTCACGCGTGCCGCAGGATGGCGGCGGGACGCGCCGCGCCGCTACGACGCGACGCGCATCTGGTCGAGGTTGCGCTGCACGGTCTTGGCGAGCGTCGGCAGGTCAAAAGGCTTCTCCACGTAATCATCGGCGCCAAGCTGCAGCGCCTCGCGTTTGTCGTCCCACGCGTCGAGCGCGGTCACCATGATGATCCGCACCTTGGTTCCGAGCGTCGGGTGCTGTTTCATGAGGCGGCACACTTCCCACCCGTCGCGACCGGGCATCATCACGTCGAGCAGCACGAGTGCCGGCTTCACGTTCTCGTACAGCGCCAACGCCTCGTCACCGTTGTAGGCAACCGAGATCGGATAGCCGCGGATCTCCAGATACTGCCGGATGATCTCCGCATTGTCGTGATTGTCGTCAACCACCAGGATGGGTGGCAGCCACGGCTCACCAGTCTGCACCGAATACTCTCCTGCGTCCACAGCCAGCGGCACCCCGAACGGAGCGCACGGTAAGCTTTAGGGCAAGTCGGGGGCCATTTCCAGCCGACGACGACAGGGATCAGCCGTCTCCGCCATTTCCCGGGTGCCAGAAACGCATGTATCTTGGCATCCGCCGAGGTGGTCGAGCCACCGACCGCCGTCCTGCCACCAACGCCTCGCCCCCCGCACCGCTTCGCGTGCCTCGGTACGTCCTTGGGGTCTCGGCGTTCTACCACGACAGCGCAGCGATCCAGCGGTTGTCGTCTGCACGCACGAACGACCCGGCGGCCGCCGCTGGTACGGCTGCCAACGAGAAGCCCCCCGGTGGATGGACCCCGTTTGCGGAGATGACCGGATCGGAGGCCTTCGCTTCAACCGCCTACTGCCTGCCGCCGCCGCCCCGTCCGCCGAACAGCCCGTTGAGGCCGTAGTCGATGCCGAAGGCTTTCCCCGCCAGCGCTACGCCGAGCGCCGACAACCCAGCGACGAGCCAGGTGCGACGCGTATCCAATTGCCGCTCCGCCACTGAGAGGACGAAGTCGCGCCGGATCGAGGCCGCTTCCCCCCGCCAGAGCGTTTCAACGCCTGTCCGGCTGTTCGTCTGCGTCAGCGCGACGAGGTAGGCATCGTCACGAAAGTCGTTGACTCGACCGGTCACGCTTATGAGCTGCGCGCCTAACTGAGGCGCGAGCTCGATCCCTCCGCGCTCGGAGAGTTCGAACACGAGCTCTTTGCCAACGGTGGGCGCTCCGCCCTCGGCAGCGCTCAGCCTGTAGCAGGAAGCCGGCAAGACAACGAGGGCGCTCGTGAACAGGATGCGGACGTGGCGTTTGAATGAACGCATGAGTCGATGTGGATTAGAAAAAGGAAGCGATGTTGCAATTGTCGGATCACCAAATGCGCGACAATACGAACGCCCGATCGACGCACGTCGATCGGGCGTTCGCCGTGCCGCGATGGACCGACGAGCTACTTCTGTCCGAGGCAGGCTGTCCCGTCTACCGACGTCGCGGTAACCGGATCGTTCGCGTTGCGCTTCGGCTGGGCGCCTACCTCGGGGATGTTCGGGTTTGCCGTACGCTCGCCCACCGGATAGGTGAACCGCGCCGGAATTCCCGCTGCCGACGCTGTGGTTGCGGGGGTGAGGTTCGGATAGCACGTCCGCTTGTAGTCCTGGAACGCTTCCGTGCTCTGGAAGATCGCGATGTATTTCTCCTCCAGGGCCTGTTTCAGCAGCGCAGCGCCGCTCAGCGAGCCGGCGATGGGGGGAAGGCCGGCATCGGCACGGATCGCGTCCGTAGCACTGCGGGCCAGGCCAACGTTGCCGGTGCGATACGCCGCCTCGGCGATGATCCCCTGCGTCTCCGCCCAGGTGATCAGTGGCTGGGGAAAATCCGGCACGAGCCTGGTGGCACTGAGGTTGGAGTGCAGATTCGGATCCAGCCCCTGGCCCGGAGCCGCCCCGCCGTACGTGCCCGCGTCGTTCTTGGCGAAGTAGAGCGGAACACGGGGATCGTTGCGGGACAGCATCAGATCCACGAGGAACTTGCCGGGGCGAATGTAGCTGTCGCGATCGCGTGCGATGAACTGCCACCAGATGTTCTCCTCCCCGGTGCCGGACGGGCCCTTATGACGCGAGTTGAGGTCGCCGGCGGGAGAGCTGATGCCTTGCTGCGCTTGGGCCAGCGCCAGCGCGTACGCGCCGGCGTTGACTTCAGCGGTGTGCATGTAAAGCCGCGCCTTGAGGCTATGGGCGACCTTGATCCATGCCGCATTGTTGCCGCCAAGGGAGAGGTCCAAACTGCCCACGACACCCTGATTCGCCTGTAGATCGGTGATCGCACCGTCGAGCAGGGTCTGCAACGCGGCGTACACGCTGAGCTGCGGGTCGAGCTTCGGCGTCGGCTTGTCGGACTGCACCGCTTCGCTGTAGGGAATATCGCCGTAGTTGTCGGCCGCGAACCCCACGATCAGCGCCTCCCAGACCTTGTCGATGCCGACGAGTGTCTTGTTGCCGCTGCTCGCCGCGTCGGCCTGGATGGCCCTGTGATCAACAAGACCGCCGCCCGTGTAGACTGACGTGAACTCGCCGAACAGCCCTTCCGTCACCGAATACTGGTCGTACCCGATGTATTGGCGGTCGGTGCCCGCCATCTGCTGCGACCACATGGCGAGTACGCGAGCGGCGTGCCCGGTGAGGATGTAGTAGGCACTTACCTGCGAGGCGACGAAGAGCTGTGCCGACTGGGCCGACGTCGCGCGGTTCGGATCGCTGTCGAGCTTTTCGCCCGTAAGGAAACTGTTGCATGCACCAGCAACGACGAGCAGGCATCCCGCCGTGAGTGCTCTGAGATTTCGAGCCATAAGGACTGTGTCTCCTCGAGCAGTTAGCGGTTGAGCCCGATGGTGACGACCACCGAACGGGCCTGCGGATTGTTGAAGTACTCATTTCCTCTCGCGGAGGTGACGCCGCCGAGGTTCGTCTCCGGATCGATGCCGCTGTACTTCGTGTTAAGCCATAGATTCCGGCCGGAGAGCCGGAGATCCATCGACGTGAAGCCCGAGCGCTGAATGAATGCGTTGTCGAGGTTGTACGACATCGAGACTTCCCGCAGGCGCGTGAACCCGCCGTCCTCGACGAACTGCGACGCAGGACCGACGAATCCGGAGCCGAGATTCTGGAACCAGGAGCTCTGGGTGAGCGCGACCGCCTGACCCTTCCCGGGGCCGACCGTCGCGCCTGGGAGCCAGTCGACGCCGAAGGTGCGCAATTCGCCACGGATCTCGGTGTCCTTGTGCGCGCCGAAGTTGAAGAGCGCCCCCTTCGTGCCGTTCCAGATGTCACCACCGCGACGGACGTCCACCAGTGCGGAGAGCTGCAGCTTCTTGTACAGGGTTACGCTGCTGCTCACGGCGCCCGTCCACTTGGGCTGCGGATTGCCCACCACCCGCTGTGACTGATCGAACAGGGGGAAGCCGTCGGCGCCGATGTACATGGCCCCTTCAGGCGCGCCGGCAGCCTTGCAGACGGCGTTGACATCGATGTCCTCCACCACGTTCGCTGTCTCGCCGTAGTGGCACCGCGCGAAATCGTAATCGAGGATGATGCCGTGCGAGTAACCCTGCTTGATGCCGCTGACGAATCCGCCTCCGATGAAGAACTGATCGGCACCGCGCAGGTCGGTCACGATGTTGCGGTTGCGCGCCCACTGCACGCCAACATTCCAGTCGATGGTGGAGTTGCTGACCGGACGGAGATTGAGCGCGAGCTCCACTCCCTTGTTACTGATCTCCGCGGCATTTTGCACCTGGCTCGTGAAGCCGGTGGACGGAGGAAGCGGCAACGCGAGAATAACGTCCGTCGACTTCGCGTTGTACACTGTCGCGCTCAGGTCGGCGCGGGAATCGAACAGTCCGAGGTCCACTCCGATCTCGGTCTCGGTATTGCGCTCGGGCTTGAGCACGTCCTGCCCCTTGGTCAGCGAGAGCGAGAGCGCGGCGTTGCCGGCCTGATTGGCGTTCAATCCATTGGTCCAGCCGTCCCCGAATTGCGCGGCGGAGTAGCCGGAGAACACCTGATACGGCGTCGGCTCGCGACCCGTCTGCCCGTATCCCACGCGCAGCTTGCCGTAGCTCAGCACGCCCTGCCCGGTCGTGAGACCCAGCGGACGGGTGAACTCCCACGCCGCGGACGCCTTCGGAAAGTAATTCCGGCGGACGCTCTGTCCGAAGGTGGACGACGCGTCGCTGCGCACCCCCGCGGTGAAGAACAGCTGCTCCCACAGATCTGCCTTCGCCTCACCGAAATACGACTCGAGATGCACGAGCGATTCGTAGTCCAGCGGGAGCAGATTGCTCGAGATCGTGTTCGAGAGCTGGAACAGGTCTGGCGCGATGAAGCCCTTACCGCGCGCCTGCAGCACCTTGTAGTTGCGGGAGTTGAGGTTCTGCCCTGCCGTGATCGATCCGTTGAACCACGAGGTGACCTGCCGGGAAGCGGTCGCGATCAGGTTGTGATCGAACTGCGTGATCGTGTAGTTCGCGCGATCGATCTGCCCCGTCGGCTCGCTCGAATTGGAGGGCGGCAGCCCTTCAATGCGGGCATCGGAGCTATAGTCGGCGCCGAGCGTGTACTTGACGGCGAGCCAGCTGAACGGCGTGTAGTCCAGGTTGAGGTTGCCGAACGAGCGCCCCACCTCGCTCGTGTTCTGGTCCTCGTTGATGATGAAGAATGGGTTGTCGTAGGTGCGCGACTTGTATTGCGATGTGGCTCCGGGCCGCGGATACCGGTATGCCCGGTGCAGACCGGTGAGCGTGTCCTTGTAGATCAGGTTGTTGAACTCGGGCGAGGTCCGCAGTCCGGCGAGGAGCAGGCCGGACAGGTTGGATCCCTTCTGGATGAAGGAGCCACGCGAATCGGAATAGTTGGCCGTCGCCCCGACGCGAAGCTTGGTGGAGATATCCAGGTTGCCCTTGACGAGCGCTGTCGTGCGCTTGTAGCGGTCCTTGTTCCCGACGATGATCCCATTGTTGTTATTGTATCCGCCCGACACGTAGAACGTCGAGCGCTCCGTGCCGCCCGATACGGAGATGCTGTTGTCCACTACCGAGCCGCGCTCGAACAGCTCCATGAAATGGTTGTAGATGGGCGTGCTGGCGGGTAGCGCGGGACCGAAGGACGCGCCGGTCAGTCGGCAGTCGAAGTTCAGGCAGGCCGCGGCCTTGCCCTGGCTGCCCTGGCCGAACTTCGTCTGCAGCGGATAGTCGCGGTTCACCTTGTCGCTGGAGTAGCTCGAGCGTGCCGTCCATCGCACCGTGTTCGGGCGCCCCCGCTTCGTCGTGATGAGGATGACGCCCGAGCCCGCGCGCGCACCGTAGATCGCGCCGGCGGCAGCACCCTTGAGGATCTCCACCGATTCGACGTCCGCCGGATTCAGGTCCATCATCCGGTTCGGGGATGTCGTGCCGGCGGTCGAGAAGGTGGTCACGATCGTCGAGTTGTCGACGGGGATGCCATCGACCACGAACAGCGGCTGCGAATTGCCCTCGATCGATTTCTGGCCGCGGATCTGGATGAAGCTCGCCGAGCCGGGCTCGCCGGATGACGAGGACACGACGACTCCCGGCGCCTTCGCGGCCAGGGATTGGACGATGTTCGACTCGTTCGACTTGAGAATGTCCTCAGACTTGACCGAGCTCACGGTGACGCCGAGCCGCTCGGTGGTGGACTGCGTACCGGCGCCGGTGACGATGACCTCGCCGAGTCGCAGCGGATTCACCTCGAGCCGGAAGTTCTGGACAATGGTGCCACGCAAAGTGATGGTCGCGCTACCGCTCCGCAGTCCGATGGCGCGGACGCTCAAGCGTGCCTGTTGACCGGTGGCGCGCGCCGCCGGAACGAGCAGCGAGTAGCTGCCGTCGGAGCGCGTCTGCACGCCGAGTCCCATCCCTTCGAGGTAGACACTGGCGAGTTCCACCGGCGCGCCGCCCTCCTTCGTCACGCGGCCACTGATAGTGGCGCTCTCTTGCGCGCTGGCCAGCCATGGGATCAGCAAAGCAAGCGCGGCTCCGCCGAGGTGCGACGACTGTTTCATGATGCAGATGCCTCCTGAAGAGGAACGGGAGCGCGGCGATTCGGTGGGAACGCCCCCGTAGGGATTAATCTCTCGACAGGACCGGTGCGAACAACTGTGCTTGGCCCTGGGAGAGCGCCGCTAGCTTACGCCCCGACAAAACGGGTGTCAACTCGACCAGTCCCGTGGAACGATCGCAAAAAGCGGAAACCTGTGTCGGACGAAGAGGGCTTGGCACCTCCGGTGTCGCCTGCAACCACGCCATGGCTTTAGCGCGTGTCACGCGCCAAAGCCCCGACCCTCGGAGCCGGTTGCCGGTCACATGGCGGATCGCCGGCGCAATCATGTCGACTGCGCCGATGCGAGTGACCGGCGCCAAAAGTGAAAGCGGGGGCCTGGGAGAGTCGACTCTCCCACGCCCCCGTCCTGCGTCGATGGCCTGAGCCGCGTCACACCGCCGACGCTTTCTCCGTGACGACGCGCACCGTGTCGTCCACCACCTGGAGAAAGCCGCCGTCCACGCGAAAGCGCTGGCCCGAGCCCTCCGCGCCGAGCCGGAGCTCGCCGGCGCCGAGCAGCGTCACCATCGGGGCGTGTCCCGTGAGGATGCCCACCTGGCCGTCGAACGCCGGCGCGACGACGGAATCCGTCGTTCCCTCGAACAGCACGGCTTCCGGCGAGATGACCGAGACGGTGAGCACGCTCAGCCCTGCATCTTCTTGGCGTTCTCGACGACGTCGTCGATCCCGCCAGCCATGAAGAACGCCTGCTCCGGCAGGTGGTCGAACTCGCCGGCCACGAGGCGCTCGAAGCTGCTGATCGTCTCCTCGAGCTTCACGTACTTGCCCGGGATGCCCGTGAACTGCTCGGCCACCGAGAAGGGCTGCGACATGAAGCGCTGGATGCGGCGCGCCCGGCCGACCACGCGCTTGTCCTCTTCCGACAGCTCGTCCATGCCGAGGATGGCGATGATGTCCTGGAGCTCCTTGTAGCGCTGCAGGATCTTCTGCACGCTCGTCGCCACGTCGTAGTGGCGCTGACCGATGTACTGGGCAGCGAGGATCCGGCTCGTCGACGTGAGCGGGCTCACGGCGGGATAGATGCCGAGCTCCGTGATCGAGCGGTCGAGCACGACGGTCGCGTCGAGGTGCGCGAAGGCTGTGGCGGGCGCCGGATCGGTGATGTCGTCGGCCGGCACGTAGATCGCCTGCACCGACGTGATCGACCCGTTCTTCGTCGACGTGATGCGCTCTTGCAAATCGCCCATCTCCGTCGCCAGCGTCGGCTGGTATCCCACCGCGCTCGGCATGCGCCCGAGCAGCGCCGATACTTCGGAGCCGGCCTGGGTGAAGCGAAAGATGTTGTCGATGAACACCAGCACGTCGGCGTTGTCCACGTCGCGGAAGTACTCGGCGACGGTGAGGCCGGTGAGCCCCACGCGGAGACGCGCTCCAGGTGGCTCGTTCATCTGTCCGTAGATGAGCGCGACCTTGTCGAGGATGTTCGCTTCCTTGAACTCGAGATAGAGGTCGTTG
>JBBQDE010000068.1:0-9791 GCA_038319425.1 Gemmatimonadales bacterium | reverse complement strand
GCCGGAAGCGGCCGGTGGCGAAGTCGCGCTCGAACACCTGGACCTTGGACCCGAGCACACCCCATCGCGCGAGCACCTTCGGCACTTCGGGCGGCACGGTGCCGAGGTCTTCCCCGACCACCAGCGCGCCATGGCGCGCGCTCTCGAGGGCGAGAATGCCGAACAACTCCTCGCTGTAGGACGTCATGTACGCGCCGTGCCGCGCGGACTGGCCGAGCGGCACCCAGAACATGCGGAACAGGCCGAGCGCGTGATCGATGCGGAGCGCGCCGGTGTGGCGGAAACCGGCGCGCAGCAGCCGCACCCAGTAGTCGTAGCCGGTGGTGCGCAGCACGTGCGGGTTGATCGCCGGCAGGCCCCAGTTCTGTCCCTCGTCCGAATACATGTCGGGGGGCGCGCCAACCGTGGCGCCCTGCACGAACAGCTCGGGGTTCGCCCACACGTCGGCGCCGCTGGCCGCCGAGCCGACGGCGAGATCCTGATAGAGGCCGAGGGTGAGTCCTTCACTCGATGCATCGAGCGCGGCACGGCCGAGCTGGCGGTCGATCTCGAACTGGAGCCAGCGATGGTAGTCCACGCGCGCCGCGAGCGCACCGCGCATCGCCGATACCGCTTCGCTGCGGGAGTCGCGCAGCTCCGGCGGCCACTGCCGCGCGTCCGGTCCCTCGCGCTCCGAGATCGCCATGAAGGTGGCGAACTGCGTGAGCTGCGGATCCTCACGCTCCACGTAGAGCGCGTAGGCCCGCGCGCGCGTGGTGTTGCGGGCGACCTCGCGCTCGACGAAGGTGCGGTGCAGCGATTCGAGCACCGGCGTCCGCAATGCCATGATGCGGCCGTAGTCGAGCATGTCCGCGTCACGCAGCTCGGCCAGCTCCGCCTGGAATGCGGAAGACGCGATGTGCACGCGGGCGGGCGCGTCGTGCGCGAGCTCCGGCATGCTTTCCACCCGGAGATAGATGACATTGCGGAACAGGCGGCTGATCGGGCTGTAGGGGCTCACGTCGTAGCCCTCGTTCCGGAGCGCGTGCAGCGGGTTCACGCCGACGAACGTGCCGCTCTCGTGCGCGAGCCATTCGGCGATCGCCGCCAGGTCGCCGAAGTCGCCGGCGCCCCAATTGCTCGCGCTGCGCACGGTGTACAGGTTCGCGGTGATGCCGAAGCCGCGGCGCCCGCGAAGCCGCGCCTCGGGCGCGACGCACTGCGACGGCACGACGATGAGCCGCTGCGTCGCCCGCCGCGTCGTCCCGTTCGCCTCGAACGACACGACGAGATCGTGATAGCCGAGCGGCGGTATGACTGGCAGCTCGAGGCGCAGGCGCCGCGATCGGCTGCCGTGGGTCGTGCCCGTCCACTCCGAGGCCATCCCTTCCTCGGTGCGGAGGGTCAACGTCCATCGCACCTCGTCCGCCGGCATCGGCGGCATGCGCACGGCCACGGTCGAGAGTGCGCGGCTGCGCTGGCGCACCACCCGCACCGGCGCGATCCACTGCCGCCGCTGGGCCGCACGCAGCGTGCGGAGCGCGCGCGCCGCCCCCACTTCGCTGGTGGCGTCGATGCCGATGGCGGCCAGCAGCGCCTCGCGCGTCGCGTCGGAGGTGAGGCGAAGCGTCTCACCAGACTGATCGACGTAGGAGGACTGGATGCCCAGCTTGGCGGCGAGCTTGTAGAGCTGAGGTCGCGTCGCCGTCGAATGGGGGTGCTCGTGCGTGGTCATATGATCTCGACCGCGTACTGCAGTGCGCGTCTCATCACGTCGCCCGTGGCGCAAGCACCAGGACTGACAACGGCGGCAGATCCAGCTCGATCGAATACCTGCGCCCATGGTACGGAATGTCGTGCACGGGAAGGTGCGCGAACGCGCCGTAGCCGGTTCCACCCCACGCCCGATCGTCGGTGGAGAGCACGCGCTCGTACTCGCGCATCGCCGGCACGCCGATGCGATACCCCGGGTGCGGCTGCGGCGTGAGGTTCAGGATCACCACCACGTGTTCGTCGCCCGACCATCGCAGGTACGAGAGCACCGAGTTCTCGCGGTCGGAGACGTCGATCCACTCGAACGCCTGCGGATCGGCGTCGTTTCGCCATAGCGGCGGATGCGCCTGGTACACCGCACCCAGCCGCGCCATGAACGCCATGAACGCCGCGCGCTCGGGCTGCTGGAGGAGGTGCCAGTTCAGTGACTGGTCGTGGTTCCATTCGCTCGGCTCCGCCAGCTCGGTGCCCATGAACAGCAGCGACTTGCCCGGCCGCGTCACCTGGTACGCGAGCAGCGCGCGCATGTTGGCGAGCTTCTGCCAGGAGTCGCCCGGCATCTTCTCGTAGAGCGAGCCCTTGAGGTGCACCATCTCGTCGTGCGACAGCGGCATGATGAAGTGCTCGCTGTGCTCGTACACCATCGCGAAGGTGAGCTCGTTCTGGTGGTGCCGCCGGTAGATCGGATCGCGCTCGAAGTAGCCGAGCGTGTCGTGCATCCACCCCATGTTCCACTTGAAGGTGAAGCCGAGGCCCCCGCCGCGGATGGGACGCGTGACGCCGGGCCACGCGGTGGAATCCTCGGCGATCGTCACGCAGCCGGGCGCGTCTTCGCACACCACGTCGTTCATGGCGCGAAGAAAGTCGATCGCCTCCAGATTCTCGCGACCGCCGTACCGGTTGGGCACCCACTCGCCCTCCTTCCGGCTGTAGTCGAGATAGAGCATCGACGCCACGGCGTCCACGCGCAGCCCGTCGATGTGGAACTCGTGCAGCCAGTAGAGCGCGTTGGCGACGAGGAAGTTGCGCACCTCCTTGCGGCCGTAGTTGAAGATCAGCGTCCCCCAGTCGGGGTGCTCGCCCAGCCGCGGGTCCTCGTGCTCGTACAGCGCGGTGCCGTCGAAGCGGCGCAGCGCGTAATCGTCCTTGGGGAAATGCGCCGGCACCCAGTCGAGCAGCACGCCGATGCCTGCCTGATGCATCACGTCCACGAAGTAGCGGAAGTCGTCGGGCGACCCATAGCGCGACGTGGGCGCATAGTAGCCGGTGACCTGGTAGCCCCACGAGCCGTAGAACGGATGCTCCATCACCGGGAGCAGCTCGATGTGCGTGAAGCCAAGCTGCTTCACGTGCTCGGCGAGCCGCGGCGCGATCTCCCGATAGCTCAGGAAGCGGTTGTCCTCTTCGGGCACCCGCGCCCACGATCCCAGGTGCACCTCGTAGACGTGCACCGGCTCGCTCACCAGATGGAGGGTCGGCCGCGCCGTCATCCACGGTTCGTCGCGCCACGCGTAGCTCCCGCTGCGCACGACGATCGCGGCGGTCGCTGGCGCCTGCTGCATCTTGAGCGCCATCGGATCCGTCTTCACGCGCAGCTCGCCCTGGCGCGTGAGCAGCTCGAACTTGTAGAGCGCGTTCGCTCCCACGCCGGGGACGAACAGCTCCCACAGCCCGCTGTCGGCGAGCCGCCGCATCGGGAACTGGCGGCCGTCCCAGTTGCACCAGTCGCCCACTACGCTCACGCGTTGGGCGTTCGGCGCCCACAGCGCGAACGCCGTCCCCTCGTCGCCATCCAGCGTGCGCGGATGCGCGCCGAGCATCGTCCACAGGCGGCGGTGGGTGCCTTCGCCGAACAGGTACAGGTCCATCGCGCCGAGCGTGGGCTCGAACCGGTACGGATCGCCCCGCTCCCACGAGCGGCCATCGCCGGCGAGGAAGCGGAGCGCGTAGCGCATTGGCAGCCGCGCCGACGGCAGAAATACGGTGAAGAGTCCGTCGCCGTCGGCGCGCATAGCCGTCGCCACGCCGTCGCGGAGGACGAAGCAGTCCGCGGCGTCCGGCTGGAACACGCGGATGACGACGCCGAGTGTTCCACCGACGGTGGCGGAGTGCGGGCCCAGCACCTGGTGCGGGTCGCCGTGCCGCCCCTGGAGGATTGCATGGCGCGCCGCGTCGTCCAGGCGCGGGGGATTCGCGGCGGTGCCGGCGGTGTCGGTCATGGCGTGTGCCGGTCGACGGGGCTCAATGGCTCGCGGCGCGCGTCTTCGCTTGTGACGATACGGCGGTCGGCGCCGAACCGCAGCAGCATGAGTGCGTGGGCCTGCACCGTCACGGCGCTCTCGCGCACGACGGGCATGTCGTCCTTGGCGGTGTCCACCATGATCACCCAGATCTTGTCAGCCCCCCGCGCGGGGAGCGAGAACGTCGCGTCCTGCTCGCCGCCGTTGAGGAGCAGCAGCAGGGTGTCGCCGTGCACCGCGTGGCCCCGCTCGTCCACTTCGTCGGTGGCCGCGCCGTCGATGAGCATGCCGAGCGTGTGCATGCCGGCATTCTGCCAATCGGCGTCGCGCATCTCCGTGCCGTCGGGGCGGATCCAGGTGACGTCCTTCTGCGACGAGCCCTCGATGATGGCGCCCTTGAAGAAATGCCGGCGACGCAGCACCGGGTGCGCCTGCCGGAGGGCGATGAGCTTGCGCGTGAACTCCACGAGCTTCCGCTGGCCGTCGTCGAGCGCCCAGTCCACCCAGGTGATCTCGTTGTCCTGCGCGTAGGCGTTGTTGTTGCCCTTCTGCGTGCGCGCCAGCTCGTCGCCGTGCGCAAGCATCGGCACGCCCTGCGAGAACGCGAGCGTGGCGAGGAAGTTGCGAATGACACGCTGGCGCATCGCGAGCACGGCGGGATCATTCGTCTCGCCTTCGACGCCCCAGTTCCGGCTGATGTTGTCGTTGTGGCCGTCCTGGTTGTTCTCGCCGTTCGCCTCGTTGTGCTTCTGCTCGTAGCTCACGAGGTCGCGCAGGGTGTAGCCGTCGTGCGCCGTGATGAAGTTGATGCTGGCGTACACGCCGCGGTCGCTGCCCTTGAAGACGTCGGCCGAGCCGGCGAGCCGGCTCGCCATCTCAGCCACCTGCCCTGGCTCGCCGCGCCAGAACTTCCGCACGCTGTCGCGGTACTTGCCGTTCCACTCCGTCCAGCGCACCGGGAAGTTGCCCACCTGATAGCCGCCGGGCCCCACGTCCCACGGCTCGGCGATGAGCTTCACGCGCGAGAGCGTGGGATCCTGCTGCATGATGTCGAAGAATGCCGACAGCTTGTCCACGTCGTACAGCTCGCGCGCCAGCACGGGCGCGAGGTCGAAGCGGAAGCCGTCCACGTGCATCTCGTCCACCCAGTAGCGCAGCGAGTCCATCACGAGCTGGATGGTACGCGGGTGCTGCATGTTGAGCGAGTTGCCCGTGCCGCTGAAGTCGGTGTAGAAGCGCTTGTTCTTCGGCTCGAGGCGATAGTAGGTCGTGTTGTCGATGCCGCGCA
Organism: Gemmatimonadales bacterium; assembly: GCA_038319425.1. GTDB lineage: Bacteria > Gemmatimonadota > Gemmatimonadetes > Gemmatimonadales > Gemmatimonadaceae > AG11. Next base: position 4,511 of record JBBQDE010000068.1, on the reverse strand, counting down.
GCGAGAGCGTGGGGCCGAGGTGGTTCCCTTCCCCGGTGTGGTTGTAGACGACGTCGAGGATCACCTCGAGCCCGGCCTGGTGCAGCGACTTCACCATGGTCTTGAACTCGTAGACCTGATTGCCGAGGCCGCGCGTGGCGTAGCGCACGTCGGGGGCGAAGAAGCCGATCGAGTTGTACCCCCAATAGTTCGTCAGCCCCCGCTCGGCGAGATGCCGGTCCACCACGAACTGGTGCGCCGGCAGCAGCTCGAGCGCGGTGACGCCGAGGCTCTGGAAGTATTCGAGCATCGGGTCGCTGCAGAGGCCGAGGTACGTGCCGCGCAGCTCGGGGGGCACGTCGGGATGGCGCTGGGTCATCCCCTTCACGTGGCACTCGTAGATGATCGTGCGGTTGTACGGGATGTGGAGGGGCGCGTCGTTCTCCCACGTGAACGCGTTGTCGATCACCACCGACTTGGGCACGCCGCCGGCGGAGTTGTCGGGGTCGGGATCGAGGTCCTCCTTCGTGCTGCCCACCTTGTACGCGAACAGGTCGTTGCTCCATTTGATCGCGCCGGTGATCGCCTTGGCGTACGGGTCGATCAGCAGCTTGGCCGGGTTGAAGCGATGACCGTCGGCGGGCGCGTATGGCCCGTGCACGCGATAGCCGTAGTACTGGCCCGGCCGCGCATCAGGGAGGTAGCAGTGCCACACCTGGTCGGTGCGCTCGGTGAGCGTGATCTTTGTCGCTTCGCCCGTATCGTCCGGTTTCTGGAAGAGACAGAGCTCCACGCCGGTAGCGTTCTCGCTGAACAGCGCGAAGTTCACTCCGGTGCCGTCCCACGTGGCGCCCAGCGGATAGGGACGGCCGGGCCAGATGCGCATCGTCATGCCTCAGTCCCGTTGAGGTCGCGCACGTAGACGGCGGCGCTCCAGGCGGGAACGCGCACCGTGCGCGCGCGCACGGGATGGGTTGGTGTGGCCAGCAATCGTTTCGGCGCGTCGCACACGTCGTTCTCCGGCTCGTCCGGCGCGATGGAGTCTACGAGAAGGCCCGAGCCGCCGTAGCCTGCGGCGTCCGTGGAGAGGCGCAGCCGCCAGCTCTGGCTCGCCTCCGACGGCACGGGAATGTCCTGCGCATGGTTGCACAGGTTGAACGCATACCAGAGCGTGCGCTGGGCGCGCACCGAATCGAACACGTCGCCCTGGAGCGGCATGGCGCGGAAGACCGTGCACCAGTCGGTGCCTCCCAGCACATGCGCCACGCTCGCGCCGGGTCGCATCGCTGGCTCCTCGCGCCGGAGCGCGAGCAGGTCGGTGTAGAGCGCGAGGCGCTGCGCACCGGCCGGCGTGCGGCGGTGAAACCAGTCCAGGCGGCTGCGCTGGAAGGTCTTCTCGTCCTGCGGATCGACCTGCGCCTCGGTCTTCCCGATCGCCTCGAATTCCTTCTGGCGGCCCGCTCGCACGGCGTCAATGAGCGACGGGTCGCCGTGATGCACGAAGTAGAGGAAGGGCGCCGTGTCGCCGTACTCCTCGCCCATGAAGAGCAGCGGGATGTACGGCGACAGCAGCACGAGCGCGGCGGCAAGCCGGGCACGGTCCGGCGTGACGAGCGACACGAGGCGTTCGCCGTTCGGGCAGTTGCCGATCTGGTCGTGGTTCTGCGCGCAGACAATGAAACGCTGGCGTGGCACCCCGGCAGAGGAGCGGCCATGCGTGCGGTCACGATGCGGCGCATAGCGACGCGCGTAGAAGAACGGCTCGCGATAGACGTCGGCGATCGTCGCCACACCCTCGAAGTCCAGGTAGTAGCCATGACGTTCGCCGGTGACCGCCGCGTGGATGGTGTGATGAACGTCGTCCGCCCATTGCGCATCCAGACCGTACCCGCCCTGATCGGGAGGGCGCACGAGACGCGGATCGTTCAGGTCACTCTCCGCCATGAGCTGGATCTTGCGCCCCGTGCGACGTCCCAGCTCGTGCACCTCGTCCGACAACTCCTCGAGCAGCTGCAGCGCGCCGAAGTCGTAGATGCCCTGCACCGCGTCGAGCCGCAGCGCGTCGATGTGGTACTCCGTGATCCAGTAGAGCGCGTTGTCGTGCACCCACCGGCGCACCGCGTCGCTGCCGGCGCCGTCGTAGTTCACGGCGCGCCCCCACGGCGTGCGGTATACCTCGGTGAAGTACGGGCCGAAGTGGTCGAGGTAGTTTCCCTCGGGACCCACGTGGTTGTAGACCACGTCGAGCACGACGCCGATGCCGAGTGTGTGCGCCGTGTCCACGAGTCGCTTGAGCCCCGCTGGACCGCCGTACGCATGGTGCGGCGCGTAGAGGTGCACGCCGTCGTAGCCCCAGTTGCGGTTTCCGGGAAACTCGGCCACCGGCATGAGCTCGATCGCGGTGACGCCGAGTGCGAGCAGATCGGGCAGCCGGGCCGCCGCGGCGTCGAAGGTGCCCTCGTGGGTGAAGGTGCCGACGTGCAGCTCGTAGATGACGAAGTCCGGGAGTGCGACACCGGTCCAGCGCTCGTCGCGCCATTCGAACGCCACCGAGTCGACGACCTCGGAAAGCGCGTGCACGCCGTCGGGCTGCGAGCGGCTCACCGGATCGGGCAGCGGGTCGCCGCCGTCGAGGCGATAGCCGTAGCGGTCGCCGGCCTTCACCCCAGGGACGTCACCGCCGAACACGCCGCGCTCGCCGGTGCGGCGCTCGAGCGGGTGGGTACCGGCCGCGTCGCCCGTGGCGATCACGACATCGACGTGCGTCGCCGCGGGCGCCCACACGCTGAACGAGGCGCCCCCCGCGGTGACCGTGGCGCCACGCGCGAGCGTCCACACCGGCCGCTCCGCATCAGCCGACTCGCTCGACTCGCCGGATCCGCCCATCGTGATGTCCGCCATCGTGGCCGTCATGCGCTCTCCGTGGCCGCGGCGCCCAGCCGGCGCGGCCCGCCCGGGGGCTCGAGCTTGAACCACATGAAATCCCGACCGTTCAGCGTGAGGAGGTACGGCAGCGGGCCGATCGCGGGGAAGCCCTGTCCGCTCCACAGCTCCATGGGCGACCAGCCGGCAAACTCGCCGAGATCGAGCTCCACGTACTGGGCATGCCGTGCAAGGTTGTTCACGCAGAGGATGATCTCCTCGCCGAAGCGACGAAGGAACACGAGCACGCGCCGGTTCTCCGGCGCCAGCGGCTCGAAGCTGCCGCGCCCGAACGCGTGGTACTTCCGCCGTAGTCGCACGATGGCACGGAGCCACTGCAGCAGGGAGCTGGAGGTGCGCTCCTGTGCTTCGACGTTGATCGAGTGGTAGCTGTACGGCGCGTCGGTGATGACAGGGAAGTAGAGCGCCGCACTGTCCACGCTCGAGAAGCCGGCGTTGCGGTCGGGCGTCCACTGCATCGGCGTGCGCACGCCGTTCCGGTCGCCGAGATAGACGTTGTCCCCCATGCCGATCTCGTCGCCGTAGTACAGCACGGGCGAGCCGGGGAGCGACAGGAGGAGCGCGTGCATCAGCTCGATCTCCTTGCGACCATTCTCCATGAGCGGAGCGAGGCGGCGACGGATGCCGACGTTGATGCGCATGCGCGCGTCCTTCGCGTAGTGCCCATACATGAAGGTGCGCTCGTCCTCCGTCACCATCTCGAGCGTGAGCTCGTCGTGGTTGCGAAGGAAGATCGCCCACTGGCACTGCGAGGGGATCGCCGGCGTGCGCGCCATGATGTCCACGATGGGCGTGCGGTTCTCCTGCGCAACGGCCATGTACATCCGCGGCATGACAGGGAAATGAAATGCCATGTGGCATTCGTCCCCGTCCCCGAAGTACGGCCGCACGTCGTCGGGCCACTGGTTCGCCTCGGCGAGAAACACCCGCCCGGTGAACTCGGCGTCGAGCGTGGCGCGCAGCTGCTTCAGCACGACGTGGGTCTCGGGGAGGTTCTCGCAGTTGGTGCCCTCGCGCTCCACGAGGTACGGGATCGCGTCGAGGCGCAGACCATCCACCCCCATGCGCAGCCAGAAGCGCATGATGTCGAGAATCGCTTCGAGCACCGCCGGATTGTCGAAGTTGAGGTCCGGCTGGTGGCTGAAGAAGCGGTGCCAGAAGAACTGCTGGGCCGCCGGATCCCAGCTCCAGTTCGACGTCTCGGTGTCGGTGAAGATGATCCGCGCATCACTGTAGCGATTCGGGTCGTCGCCCCAGACGTAGAAGTCGCGCTCGGGTGACCCCTTGGGAGCGAGACGCGCCCGCTGGAACCAGGGATGCTGGTCGGAGGTGTGGTTGATGACCAGCTCCGTGATGACCTTCAGCCCGCGCGCGTGGGCCTTGTCGAGGAACTCCTTGAAGTCGTCGACGGTGCCGTAGCTCGGATGGACGCCGCAATAGTCGGCGATGTCGTAGCCGTCGTCCCGGAGCGGCGACGGATAGAACGGCAGGAGCCAGATGGCCGTGACGCCGAGCTCGGCGATGTAATCGAGCTTCTCGATCAGCCCGCGAAAATCGCCGAAGCCGTCGCGGTTGGAGTCGCGGAAGGC
>JBBQDE010000067.1:0-9941 GCA_038319425.1 Gemmatimonadales bacterium | reverse complement strand
ACCCAGTGCGAGACCGCGCGCTGCTGGTCGCTCGTGAGCGCGCCGCCGCCCATGCGACGCGAGAACACGTCGTCGAGCAGGTGGGTCATGTCGCGCTGGTCGCCGTCCCAGTGAAAGGGCGCCGTCGCGCTCGTGGCGCCGCGCACCGACATGCTCGCCTTGAACCGCGCGTGGCTTCCGGGAAGCGCGCCGTCGCTGCGACCGGACGTGCTCGACGAGGTGATTGCCGTCTTTCGAGAGGCTGTTGCGCCGCGCTTCGTTGTCCATTGGCCGCCGGCGGCGCTTCCTGTCGACACAACGGACTGGTTTGCGGCATGCGGCTTTCGAGCGGGGCACCCGATGGCGAAGCTCTATCGCCGGACCAGTGCCGCGCTCGCGACCGAATCGGCTGCGTCGGGCCTGGACATCGTCGAGAGCGGCACTGGCGATGGGGCGTTGTTCGGCGTGATCGCGGCGCTCGGAAACGATGCGCCGCCATTCATGGCGCCCGGGTTCAACTCCACGGTCGGCGAGGTGGGCTGGCGTCACTACTTCGCGATGGACGGTGGCCGGCCGGTGGCCGCCGCCGCGATGCGTGTCCGCGGCGATGTTGCGTGGTGTGGACTTGCGGGCACGATGCCGGACCATCGACGTCGCGGCGCCCAAAGTGCGCTGTTGGCGCGTCGCGTCCGCGATGCCGCCGCGGCAGGGTGCACGTGGGTGACGTGCGAGACGATGGCGGATGCCGCGGAGCGTCCGAGCCCATCCTTCCGCAACATGACGCGACTCGGATTCGAGATGGCGTACCTGCGCACGAATCATGTGCTCACCCTTCTGTAGGATCAGTATGCCGCGAGCGACGGTCCTCGCCCTTCTCGCTCTCGCCGCCTGCGCCGGTTCCTCGCCGACGCCGTCGCCGTCGCCGTCGCCGTCGCCGAGCCTCGTGTGGAGCGACGAGTTCACCGGGCCGGCTGGCGCGTCGTTCGACCGCGCAAAATGGGTGGCGGACACCGGCGGGGGCGGCTTCGGCAACGAGGAGCGCCAGTTCTACACGACGCGCGCGGAGAACGTGGCGCTGGACGGCGAGGGCCACCTGGTGATCACCGCGCGGGCTGTGCCGTCGTCTGGGTATGGGTGCTGGTACGGCGTGTGTCGCTACACGTCGGCGCGGCTGAAGACGAAGGGGTTGTTCGCGCAGACGTTCGGCCGCTTCGAGGCGCGCATCCGCATCCCGCGCGGGCGGGGACTCTGGCCGGCCTTCTGGATGCTCGGCGCCGACATCGACTCGGCCGCGTGGCCGCGCAGCGGCGAGATCGACATCATGGAGAACATCGGTCGCGAGCCGGCGGTGGTGCACGGCACGCTGCACGGGCCGGGCTATTCGGGCGGCGCCGGCATCGGCCGGGCGGACACGCTGACATCCGGCGCGTACGCCGGCGACTTCCATATCTTCGCCGTCGACTGGCGGCCGGCGGAGATCCGGTGGTATGTGGATGGGCGCCTCTATCATCGCATGACGCCGAGCGATCTGCCGCGCGGCGCGGCGTGGGTGTTCGAGCACCCCTTCTTCCTGCTGCTGAACGTCGCGGTGGGTGGCGAGTGGCCGGGCGATCCGGATGCGACGACGACGTTCCCGCAGGCGATGGTCGTGGACTACGTGCGCGTGTATCGCGAACCGTAAGGCAACGAACCGACAGCTGAAAGCAGCGACCGAGCGGAAACCCCCGGCATCCCCCATGCGTTGGGGACGTGTGACCTGGGCGCACCGGCGTGCGGGCATTCAGCACTCCACTTTCGCGCCCGATCATGCTCCGTCGTCTTCGCCTTGCCCTCGCGCTCGTGCCGCTCGTGATGTGCGGCTGTCTCGCCGCTTTCCCGCCCGCCATCGCACCGGCCCCGCAGCCCGAGCTGCGGCCGGACGTGTTCTTCGCCGGACGCACGATGGGCGAAGGCACGCTCACGACGCGCTTCAAGGCAACCCGCACGCTTCGCGTGGAGGGCATAGGACAGCGTGACGCGGATGGCACATTCCGGCTGGACCAGACGGTGACGTTCGACGATGGCACAGTGGAAACGCGAACGTGGCACATGCAGCGGACGGGAGCGAACCAGTATCACGCGACGCTGAGCGACGCCGCGGGTGACGTGACGGCCGAGACGAGTGGCAACACCTTCCACCTGCACTACCTGCTGCGTCAGCCGCGCGTGTACATGGATCAGTGGCTGTACCTGCAGCCGGATGGGCGGACAGTTCTCAACCGCGCGACGGTGACGGTGCTCGGCATTCCATGGGCGCGACTCGCCGAGACGATCACGCGTCAGCAGTAGCCGCGCTTGCGGCGGCTCGGCGTCCGGGGCGAGCCACTACTTCCGCTTCGCTTCGCCCCTGTCGAAACTAGTGTTTCCTCCGGTGCCGACACCGTGAGAGCAGAGCGCGAACGAAGCCCGTAGATTGGGGCGGCCGTTCCCCCACCCTCGAGCCCCCACTGTCATGCCGCGTCCATTCCTCGCAGCGCCGTCGTGGCGCACGGGCAGTGTCCCGATGCGCTCGTTCTTCCAGCTGTTGTTGGGCACGTGTCTCACGTTTGCACCGAGTGTCCTTGGCGCACAGGCACAGGCAACCACCGGCATCATTCGCGGCACGGTCCGGGATTCCGGCGGCGCACCGATCGTCAACGCCACCGTGAGCGCGCGCAACGTGGCGACGAACTTCACGCGACCCGTGACGACGAACGGTGGTGGTGCCTACGCCATTCCGCTGCTTCCGCTGGGCACGTACGAGGTCACCGCTCGCGTGCTCGGCTACGCGCCGGTTCGACGGACCGGCGTGTCGGTTCGCCTGGGCGCCACCGCCGACATCTCGTTCGTGCTCGCCAGACAAGCCGTCGCCCTGACCGCGGTGCAGATCACCGGGGCGAAAGAGGCGATCGATCCGGCGCAGTCGGCGGCGGCGACGGAGCTGAATGCCGCGGTGGTGGCGGGGCTGCCGAACAACGGGCGCAACTTTCTCGGACTCGTGCTGCTCACCCCCAACACCGCAATCGTCCAGGGTCCGGACGGCGACGAGCTGAGCATCGCGGGGCAGCGCGGCATCCACAACAACATCTCGGTGGACGGCGCCGACTTCAACAATCCCTTCTTCGGCGAACAGCGCGGTGGCCAGCGCCCCGCCTTCACGTTCAATCTCGACGCCGTGCAGGATCTGGTGGTGATCGCGTCGGGGGCGAATGCGGAGTTCGGGCGCTCGGGAGGGGGATTCGTGAACGTGGTCACGAAGTCCGGTACGAACTCCGTGGCGGGTACGGCGCACTACTACCGCAAGTCGCAGGCGCTCGCCTCGTCATATTCGCGCGGCGGCGGCAAGCCCGACTTCTCGCAGCAGCAGTTCGGCTTCACGCTGGGCGGTCCGATCGCGAAGGATCGGCTGTTCTACTTCATCGCCTACGATCAGCAGCTGTTCAATCAGACGAAGCAGACATTGCCGACCCGCATTGCGAGCCAGCCGCTGCGCCAGTTCATGGATACGGCGTTCGGCGGCGCACTCGCCGGCGACTACGGTCCGGTGCGCCGCACCAACGACGCGAACGCGCTGCTGATCAAGCTCGACGCGCCGCTGGGCACGCGGCACAACGCGTCGCTCAAGTACAATTACACCAACTCGCGCCAGGAGAATGGCACGTTCGACGTGGACTCGTGGGCGCGAAGCGCGAACGCCACCGAGAAGGACTACTCGCACGCGCTGAACGGCTTCCTGGCATCGACGTTCGGCGCCAACATGTCGAACGAATTCCGGTTCCAGATCGCGCGCGAGTATCGCCCGCGCACGTATGGTGGACCGATCAACCCGCGCACCGGTCGCCCCTTTCCCGACACCGGGATGGACTTCGCGAACGGCTACCGACTCGGCCTTCCCTTCTTCATTCCCGTGCAGGCGCACGACGACCGTATCCAGGTGCTCGACAACGTGTCGATCACACGCGGTGCGCATCTCTTCAAGCTCGGCGGCGAGTGGAATCGGACGGCGGAGCTGCAGACCTTCGTCGGCTTCGGCAACGGGCGCATGATCTTCGGGTCCGTGGACGGGTTCCTCAACTACAACAAGTTCGGCAACACGTACGTGGAGTGCAGCAACGGCTCGTCGAATGCCATCGGCGTTTGCCCGGCCGGTTCCACCATCACGGGACCAGTGATCCTCTATCTGCAGCAAGCCGGCATCGGCGGCCGCACCGTGGAGCAGGCGGGCACGCAGTCGATCCCGCAGCACGAGCTGGCGCTCTTCGCACAGGACAGCTGGAAGGCCACGTCCCGCCTGACGGTCAACTACGGCCTTCGCTGGGAGGCGCAGATCGAGCCCGACGTGCTCACGCCGCCGGATCAGGTGTTCTACGCGCCATTCATCGGCCAGACGCGGAACGGACAGCTCTTCCCGTCCAACGGCAAGATCCCCTCGGACTGGAAGATGTTCCAGCCGCGGCTCGGCATGGCGTGGGACATGAATGGCGACGGAAGCTCCCTCCTGCGGGCGAGCGCCGGCGTCTTCTACGCGCGCATCCCGGGGCTCGTGCTCGCGGGTACGCGCAACACCAACGGCTCCATCGGCCAGACGCTGTTTCGCAACAGCGCGGCGTCGCCGTTCCTTGGCCCGCCGCCGAAGTATGGCGAACTGCTGCCCATCCCGGCCGGCGGACCGTTCCAGCCGTCGGTCACCGTGTTCGACCAGAACTTCGAGAACCCGCGCACTATCAGCGGCACCGTCGGCTACGAGCGGGCGCTCGTGGGCAGCCACGTTGCGGAGATCAGCTACACCGCGGCCGCCACCGACCACCTGACCCGCTTCGTCGACCGCAACGATCCGGTGTTCGGCAGCCCATGGGCGACGGGTCTCTCGGCGACCCAGCCCACCAACGGGCTCGGCACGCTCACCACGGTCGAGAGCTCGGCAAAATCACGATATCAGGGCGTGACGGTCGCGCTGCGCCAGACGGTTGATCGCCGCTTCCTGTACGAGGTCAACTACACGCTTTCGTACGACCGGTCGGACGACGACAACGAGCGCGATCCGTTCTCGTTCCGGTACGCCAAGGCCAACAACCTGGCACCCGAGTACGGCTTCAGCGATCGCGACCAGCGCCACCGCTTCAGCGCCTGGGCGCTGACGCAGCTTCCGTTCGCGCTCTCGCTGAACAACAAGATCAGTGCGCAGTCCGCGCAGCCGCGCTCGGCCAAGTGCGGCACCAACAATCTGGCGACGGATACCACCGCGGCGACGGGCGCGGAGCGGGTCTGCCCCAACGGGACGATTCTGCAGCGCAACACCCTGCGCAAGGACAACGCGTACTTCTCCTGGGACATGCGCCTTTCCCGTCCGTTCGACACGGGGACGGGGAGAGTGGAGGCGATCCTCGAGGTGTTCAACGTCACCAACGCCGACAACTTCAAGGATCCGTCGTCGGGCGGCCTGCTGTTCAATTTCGACGGCACGGTCCGCAGTGGTCTGGGCGACCCGCGCCAGGCACAGCTCGGGCTGCGCTACGTGTTCTGATCAGCGACTTGACCGGGGGTCCCGCGAGGGATCACCGGGGCCGGGCGGTGGTGGCGGCGCGTCGGGCCGCCACCACTCGTCCGGTGCGCGCGGCGGCGCCTGATCGGGTGACACGTTTCGCGCGTTCACGTCCGCGAAGATGAAGTTCTCGGACGCGACCGGCGAGCCGGCCAGACGTCGCAGCAGGGCGATCTGGCCGGCGTGGGTCATGGCGTCCGCGAGCGGTCCCTGGAGGAACTGCTCATCGGTGATGCGCGCGGCGAGCGCGGGGTCGGCGAGATCGTCGCGCAGGGCTGCCAGCGTCTCGTGGCATCGGATGACTTCCGCCGCGAAGCTGCCGAGGCGAAGCGGCGCGAACTCGCCGCCGTGCAGCATGGTGCGCGCATAGCCGATCACGCCGGTCATGTGCCAGAGCAGCTCATGCGGGGTCCGCACGTTGGGGCCCGCACGAAAGTCGGCAAACCCGTCCGGCGCCCCGCGCAACGCTTTCTGGGTGCGATACGCCAGCGCGGCGAGAAAGTGTTGAAGGAGACGCCGGGATTCGGTCATGGCGCACTATCGCAGTTGCGTGGCTACCGCACCCCGGCCGCCGTGGCCGGCGCCGTCGTCAACCCGTACGGCGCGATCATCTTCTTCTCGCGCGGCCAGAGCTCGTCGAGATTGTCGCCCGAGTACAACCGCCCGTTCTTCATCACGTACCGCACCGAGTTCGTGTTGCGGATCGTCTCGAGCGGATTGCGGTCCAGCACGATGAGGTCCGCGAGCTTACCCGGCTCCAGCGACCCGAGGTCGCCGTCGAGGCCGAGCGCCTGTGCGCCGACGATCGTCGCCATGCGCAGCAGGTCGTGGGTCGGCATGCCGCCCGACGCGAGCGACCAGAGCTCCCAGTGATAGCCGAGTCCCTGGAACTCGCCGTGACTGCCGACGCCGATGCGGCCGCCGGCCTGCACGATGTCGGCGGCGATCTTCGCCGTCTGCGGGAAGATGTACTCGTCTTCCATGAACCAGCCGCCCGCGCCAGCTCCGACACCCATGCCACGTCGGCGCGTCTTGAACGCGAGATCCTCGTACGGCATGAAGCGCCGCACCTTGGCGTCGTTGAACGGCTGCTCGCGCTCGAAGTAGTACTCCTCCGCCCACGGCCCGCCGTACTGCACGAGCAGCGTGGGCGTGTACTCGATGCCCGACTTCGCGTACGCCGTCACGACGTCCTTGTACAGCGGGACGGTCGGCGTGGCGTGCTCCTGCGCCGGATAGCCGTCCAGCAGCATGGTGAGATCGTACTTGGTGTCGAGCCCCCCTTCCGTGGTCGGCATGATGCCGGCCTCGCGCGCCGCCATGATCACCCACTGGCGCGTCTGCCGGTTTCCCTTCACGTACATCTTGATGAACTTGGTGTCCCAGTACTTGCTGTACCGCTTCATCACCTTGCGCGTGTGGTCCAGATCGCGGAGCGGCTCCTGCCAGTAGCCGATGCCGACGGCGGTGGAGTAGATGCGCGGACCGACGATATGGCCGGCGTCCACCTCGTCGCCGTAGGTCACGACGTCGCTCGAGCCGGTCTGCGGATCGCGCGTCGTCGTCACGCCGTACGCGAGGTTGGAGAGATACATCCACGGCTGCTGCTTGTGCACGCCCCACGTGGGCCACATGTGCGCGTGCGTGTCCACGAAGCCGGGCATGATCGTCTTGCCGGTGACGTCCACGATCTTCGCGCCGGAGGGGAAGTCGCCGCGCGCGCCGACGCTGACGATGCGATTGTTGCGCACCACGATGTCGGCGTTGTCGATGATCTCCTTGTCCTTCATCGTGATGACGCGCGCGCCGCGCAGCACGATGGTGCCCTGGGGCATGTCGCGCGCCACGCGCACGACCACGGGGAGCTCCTTCGCGTCGAAGCGCTTCTTGCCGAGCGAGTCGAGCTTCGCCTTGCCGGCGGCGCTGGTGTCCTTCTCGAGGATCTTCTTCTGCGCCTCGATGGCGCGGTCGAAGGCGAAGCCGGAATCCAGCTCGTACTTGAACAGCGCACTGCCGAGTGCCCAGTGAATGGACTTGCCGTCGGCGCTCCAGGTGGAGAACTCGCCACCCACGTCGGTGAGCCGCCGCGCGGGGACGGTGCTCTTCTGTGGATCCTGGATGGAGACGACGGGTGCCTCGCCGCCGACCTCCGGGACCGTCACCATGTACACGTCGTAGCCCGACTGCACGAGCGCCTGGTCGCCGTTGGGGCTCATGCGCGCGCGCTCGGGTGCCTTGCCCTTCTCCTCGTCGAGCAGCACAGGCGCGGTGACGCGCAGGTGCTCTCGTTGGTCGGTGCCGTCCCAGCGGATGGACACGAGGCCGCTGTCGCCGGCCCAGAGGAAGATCCGGTTCGGATCCTTCGTGAAGTGCGGCTCGTTCCTGCCCCACGTGGGCGCGATGAAGGTCGCCGCGCCTCCGATGGCAGGAATCGAGACGAGATCGATTGCGACGCCGTCCGCCACCGGACCGTCATCGATCCGCCTCGGCTCGTTCGGGCCGCGCACGACGACGATGCGGCTGCCGTCGGGCGACCAGGCGGGGTGCTGATAGGTGGCGCTCTCGGTGGCGATCTGCACCGGCGCCGAGGCGCCCGATGCGCGGACCTTGTACACCGAGCCTCCCTCGCGCTGCCAGGTGACGTAGGCGATCCATGCGCCGTCGGGCGACCATGTGGGTTGCGCCTCGACCGCGTCGCTCGTGGTGAGGCGCTTCGGCGTGCCGTTCGGCAGGTCCATCACGTACAGGCGGTCGAGCGCGGTGAACGCCATGCGGCGGCCGTCTGGCGACGGGGCGATGTCGCGAATCTGATGCACCGCGAATTCTGCCGAGTCGCGCACGGGGTACTTGAACGCGAGCTGCGGACCGAGCGGCAGGGCGGTGCGCACCCGGAACGGAACGGCGATCGGAGCGCCGCCGTCGATCGGCACGCGCCAGATCTTGCCGCCGTAGGTGGCGACGAGCTCCTTCGAGTCGGGGGTGAACGCCATCCCCGGATACGCGTCGCGGCTGCCGATCGCTTCCTGCTCGTCGCGCTGCACGGGATACGCGAGCCAGGTCTCGTCGCCGGAGCGCATGTCGCGCTTCACGAGTCCCGTCTTGGCCTCGTAGCGCGTGGCGTACACCATCCACTTCCCGTCGGGCGAGAGGGTGGGGCGGAGTGCCGAGCCCACGCGCGACGTGCGCACGGCCGAGCGGCCGGTCTGGCGATCGTACATCCAGATCTGATACTGCGGATAGATCGCGTTGTACTGCCACGATTTCTTCCGCTGTGCGTACCAGACGTAGCGCGCGTCGGGACCGAACGCGGCGCCGGTGGTGAGTGTGGTGTCCTTCGCCTTGAGCATCTGGACGCCGACGCCGCCGTCGATGTGGAACATCCAGAGCTTGCCGGGCCTGAACACGATGTCGCCGATGGTGGCGACGATATATTTGCCGTCGGGCGTCCAGGCGGGCGACTGCACCACCTTGTCGCGCAGCTTGGTGATTTGCCGAGCTTCCTTCGTGTCCACGTTCTGGATCCAGACATTCTCCGCGCCGTCGCGGTCCGACGTGAAGGCGAGCCACTTCCCGTCCGGGCTGTACCGCGGCTGTCCGTCGAACGCCATGCCGCTCGTGGCCTGGGTGGCGGTGCCGCCGGCGAGTGGCACGGTGTAGATGTCGCCGAGCAGGTCGAAGGCGACGGTCTTTCCGTCGCGCGAGACGTCCACCGACATCCACGAGCCTTCGTCGGTGTCGACGTCGATCGTCCGGGCGGCGAGGAGGGGGAGCTCCTTCTTCGACGAGTCGACCTTTTTCGCGGTATCGGGAGCGGTGCTCTGCGCGTTGGCGGCGGCGGAGAGCGCGCCGAGCAGCGCGGCGCTCAGGAGGAGGGAACGCACGGGCGAGTGTCCTGGCTGGGGGATGGGCCAAAGATGCCGTCGCGGGGCAGAGAGGGTAAGACGATGGCCCCGACATTTCACCGCTTCACTTCCGTCCCCGCTCCTCGCGCAGCACTTCGAGCTCGAGCAGCGCCTCGCGGTCCTTGGGCCGTCCGGTCGCGCGCTTGGCGCGGATGAGCGTCGGCAGGTCCAGCACCTCGAACGCGATTCCGAACGCGTTCACGTGCTCCGAATGCGTGGCGACCTTCAGGTACTCGCCGACCCCGTCGATGCGATCGAGGATGTCGAGGTCGCCCTCTCGCGTGGTGAGCGTGAGCGTGGGCGCCGCGCGAAGAGTGCGCATGTCCATGATGAAGGGCAGCCCGCGCTCCACCGCCCGTGGATACGCGCCCCACTCGGCAAGCAGTCCGGCGAGTGCATCCACACTGGCGGCGTCGCGCGCGTCGTACACGATGTCGAGATCGTTGGTGATGCGTTCCGAGCCGTGGAGCGCGCCGGCCACTCCTCCCACGACGACGAAT
>JBBQDE010000066.1:0-9993 GCA_038319425.1 Gemmatimonadales bacterium | reverse complement strand
GTGCGCGCCGCGATCTCGTTCAGCGCGCTCGCGACGCCGCCCCGGGTGGGGTCCTTGATGACCCGCGTGTCGGGCGCGGCGGCGAGCAGGGCGGCCACGAGGCCATGCAGCGGCGCGCTGTCGCTCTCGATCTCCGCATCGAGCTCGAGCGCTTCGCGCGCCAGCATGACCGCCATGCCGTGGTCGCCGATGTAGCCGCTCACCAGCACGACGTCGCCCACCTGGACCCGGTCCACCGAAAGCCGCACCTCGACCGCGAGCACGCCGACGCCGCTCGTGTTGATGAACAGCTGGTCGGCCTTGCCGCGATTGACCACCTTCGTGTCGCCGGTGACGATCGGCACGCCCGCTGACGCGGCGGCGGCAGCCATCGACTCGACGACGCGGCGCAGGACCGCCATGTCGAGCCCTTCCTCGAGGATCAACCCGACCGAGAGCGCGAGCGGGCGCGCCCCCGAGACGGCCAGGTCGTTGATCGTGCCGTGGACGGCGAGCTTACCGATATCCCCGCCCGGAAAGAAGAGCGGACTGACGACGTAGCTGTCGGTGGTGAGCGCGATCCGCTCCGTGCCGACCGCGCTCGTGAACACGGCGGCGTCGGCATCGCCGTCGAGCAGCGCGTTCCGGAACGCCGGGAGGATGATCGAGTCGAGGAGCGCGTGACTCGACTTCCCTCCGCTACCATGGCTGAGGGTGACGTGCTCGTCGCGCAGCCTGGGCACGGCGTCACGGACGACACGTGCCCGCTCCATCCGGCCGAGCTGCGCCGGCAGCGACGACTCGATGCGCCCCGTGATCGTCATGCGATTCCTGCCGGCACCGGGGCTGCCGCACCCTGCCGCATGAGCGAGTAGCGTCCGTAGTTGTAGTACGCCGCACACGCGCCTTCGGGCGAGACCATGCAGGAGCCGATGGGCGTTTCCGGCGTGCATGCGGCGCCGAACACCTTGCATTGCCACGGCTTGATCGCGCCCTTCAGCACCTCGCCGCACTGGCATGCCTTGGGGTCGGTCACGCGCACGTTCGGCACCGTGAACCGAACTTCGGCGTCGAACCGGGCGAACTCCGGCCGCAATGCGAGCGCGCTCTGCGAGATGAAGCCCAATCCCCGCCACTCGAAAAAGGGACGAAGCTGCATCGTCTCGGCGAGCATCTCCATCGCACGGCGATTGCCGCCATCGCGCACGACGCGCGCGTACTGGTTCTCCACGCTCGGTCGCCCGGATGCAATCTGGCGCAGGATCATGACCACCGACTGGAGGATGTCCGACGGTTCGAAGCCGCTGACGGCGATCGGCAACCCGTAGTCGCGCGGGATGAACTCGAACGGGGCGAGTCCGATGATCGTGCTCACGTGGCCCGGCCCGATGAAGCCGTCGAGATCCATCCCCGGCGAGTCGAGGATCGCCTTGATGGCCGGAATGATCGTCACGTGATTGCAGAATACCGAGAAGTTGCCCAATCCTTCGTCGCGCGCCCGCAGCAGGGTCGCTGCGGTAGAGGGTGCGGTGGTCTCGAAGCCCACGGCGAAGAAGACCACCTCCCGGGCCGGGTTCTTTCGGGCGAGGGTGAGGGCATCGAGCGGCGAATAGATGAAGCGGACATCCGCGCCGTCGGCCTTCGCGTCGATCAGGCTGCCGGTGGAGCTGGGGACCCGCATCATGTCGCCGTAGGTGGCGAAGATGACGCCCGGCGTGCGTGCGATCGCGATCGCGTCGTCGATGCGTCCCATCGGGATCACGCAGACGGGGCAGCCGGGTCCGTGCACCAGCTCCACGTTGTCCGGCAGCAGGTCCTGAAGCCCATGCTTGTAGATCGCGTGGGTGTGGCCGCCGCACACTTCCATCAACTTCACCCGCCGGCCGTGCGCCAGTCGAACGATTTCGGCGCTCAACCTGGCGATGCCCTCGGGGGACCGGTACTCGTCGACGAAGCGCATCGTCATGCGCCGACTCCCACCGGGTTGGCGAATGCGCCCTGCACCAGCTCCAGCAGGGTGTGCCACAGGGTAGCGTGGCCCTCCTGGATCCGCGGCACGAACTCGCGGCGCGCCACGAAGCAGAAATCCACCGCGCCGCCTCGCGCGATTCCCCCGCCGTCATAGCCGGTCAGCGCGACGGTCAGCATGCCGCGCCGCTTCGCTTCGGTGAAGGCTCGCACCACGTTACCGGAGTTGCCGCTCGTCGAAATGCCCAGCGCGATGTCGGCGCGTTCGCCGACGGCGCCGATCTGTCGCGCGAAGACGCTGTCGAGGCCGACGTCGTTCGCCAGCGCCGTCACCGTCGCGCTGTCGGCGGGCAGCGACACCGCGGGCAGGGCGCGCCAGTGGGAGAGCGGCGGCGACATGCAGTCAGCGGCCGCGTCGTCCGCGTCGGTGGCACTGCCACCGTTGCCGAACGCGATGAGCTTGCCCCCATTGGCGAAGCGCATGGCCATCGCGACCGCGGCGTGCTCGAGCTGCTCCGCGTATTCCGCGATCAGCTCGGAACGGAGCGATACGACCTCCGCGCACTTCGCCAACGTCGAGCTGCGAACGGAGGCGAGTAGCGCATGCATCGGATCGGCGGTGCCGGCGACACGATCGAACAGGAAGGGATACAGCTCCCGGGTGAAGTCGCGATCGGCGCTCATGCGACCCCCACCCGCTCGATGGCGAATCCGAGATGCACGAGCACCTCGTCGCCCACCTGCGCCTCCACCAGATCCAATGCCACCATCGCTTCGCCGTCAGCGAATGCCACCGTGGCCAGTCGCGCCCGCGCGTCGATGTCGAGCACGCGGCCGAGCAGCGCCTCGTCGCCGCACAGGTGGCACTGCCCGGTACGCGCGTCGCAGCGCCGAGCGTCGCTCGGATCGATCATGGATCGGCTCATGCGCGCGCCCCGCGGTGCTCGAAGAAGACGTGCACCAGCTCCCACAGCACGTGATAGAGCATCTCATGGGTCTCCTGCACGATGCAGCGGTCCGACGATGGCACGGCGAACTGGTGGTCGGCGTGCATGGCGCCAGCAGCCAGTGAGCCGGTGAGGGCGAGGGTCAGCAGACCCTCCGTCCGCGCCGTGTCGAGCAGGTCGCACGCTGCCTCATCCAGCCCGTCCGCCGAGAGCAGCATCAGCAGATCGCCGCCGCGACCCAGCGTGTGCAGCGCGCGGCGCGCCGCGCCGCCGGCGATCTCCGGCAGGGGAAGCGCGGGCAAGGCCCGCTTGCCCACGATCACGGGGTGCACGAACTCCACCACGACATGCGCGACGTCGCTGCGCTGGGCCCCGTCGCCACACACGAACAGGCGGCCGCCCTGCTGGAACCGCTCCGCCATGGCACCGCACGCCTGCGCGATGGCGTCGGCGTGCGCGCCGAAGAAGTGCTCGGCAACGGCGTTCGACGCGGCGAATCGCTCGGCCGCAGCTCCCACTGCCCTCGCTTGCACGACATCCGGCTGCACGGTCGTCGTCATTCGATCTGGCTCCGCTCGATGAGCGTCATCTCTTCCGCAAAGTCGGAGCCGAGCTGCTCGAGAAACTCGAGGGTGCGACGCGCTTCGTCCTCGTCGATCTTGCTGAGCGCGAACCCGACGTGGATCAATACCCAGTCGCCGACCTCGAGTCCGTCAGGTACCAGCAGGCCCACGTTGATGGCGCGGCGCACGCCGGAAATCTCTGCTTTCGCCAGGTGATGAGTGGGCTCCAGAAATTCCACGATCTGGCCCGGTACGCCTAGGCACATGGGTCCTCCTCGAGCGCGCACGCCGCGACGTATGCCTGGCCGAGTGCGAGTCCGCCGTCGTTGCACGGCACGAGACGCGGCAACAGGACCCGAAACCTTCGTGCGATGAGCGCTTGGTACGTGCTCCCGGTGAGCAGCGGGTTCACGAAGACGCCGCCCGATAGGACGACGGTGCCCAGCCCCGTCTCCTCCCGAACACGTTCGCAGCCCAGGACGACGAGCTCGCACAGCGCGCCGTGAAAGGCGGCCGCGATCTCGGATCGGGCGCGGCCGCGTACCATGTCCGCTACCACGCCCTCGATGATCGGTGCCGGGTCCGCCGTCCAGCGGTCGCCGCCACTGAGCGTCACGGCATACCGGTGCGTCACGCGCGAGTCTGCCGCTGCCTCGAGCGCCATCGCCCCCTGGCCCTCGAAGGTCGCGACGTGACAGAGATCAAGCAGCGAGGCGACCGCGTCGAACAGCCGGCCGACGCTCGAGGTGCGGGGGGTCAGCTCCGCATGTGCGATCAACTGGTCCACGAGCCGCCGCTCCTCATCGGCAATCCCGGGTGGGCGAATGGCGGCGTGGCGGGTGCCGGCATCTGCCTGCGACAGGTGTGCGGCCGCCGAGCGCCAGGGACGTCGCGCCGCCGCGTCGCCGCCGGGAAGCGGCACGTACGCAAGGTGGCCGTACCGTGTGAAGCGGGCCCCATCCACCGCGAGAAACTCGCCGCCCCACACTGCGCCGTCGGTGCCGAGACCCGCGCCATCGAACACGACCCCGATCACGGGCTCGCGGACCGCGTACTCCGCCAGCGAGGCCGCCACGTGCGCGTGATGGTGCTGGACCGAAACGCGTCGGGTGATGACCTGCTCGGCCGCATACGCGTCGGCGACGTGCGTGGAGGCGTAATCCGGATGCAGGTCGTGCGCGATGACGGTTGGGCGGGCCCCCGCCATGCGGATAGTGCCGTCGATGGCGAGACGGATCGCGTCGCGCGCGAACGCGCTGTCGAGGTCCCCGACATGGGCCGAAAGGTGCGCCGTCGAACCATGGGCGACGCAAACGGCGTTCTTGAGATGCCCGCCGACGGCGAGCACCGGCGTGCGTACGACGAACGGCAACGCGATTGCACCGGGAACGTACCCGCGCGCCCGCCGGAGGGGTCGAGCCTGTCCGGCGATCACGCGCACGACGCTGTCGTCGCATCGGGACGCGATACCCCGATCGTGCGTGAGCAGGAGGTCCGCGACGTCGCGCAGAGTGACGAGGGCATCGGCGTCGTGGATCACGACCGGATCGCCGCCACGGTTGCCGCTCGTCATCACGAGCGGCCGGTCCACTGCGGCCAGCAGGAGATGGTGCAGCGGTGTCGATGGCAGCATCACGCCGAGCGTGCAGCCCTCGGGAGCGACGGACGGAGCGACGATCGCGTTCGGACGCCGGCGGAGGAGCACGATCGGATGCGCCGCCGAGCTGAGCGCCGCGCGCTCCTCCGACGACAGCTCGCACAACGCTGCCGCGGTCTGCGCGTCACGCACCATGACGGCAAAGGGCTTGGCGGGCCGCTGCTTCCGCTGCCGCAACCGCTCGACGGCGGCGGCGGCGGTCGCGTCGCATGCGAGGTGAAAGCCGCCGAGGGCCTTGATGGCCACGATTCCGCCAGCGCGGAGTGTCGCGACCGCCGCGTCGATGCCGTGTCGGCCCTCGAGCCGTGGGGAGCCGATCACTATACCGGGAGGGTAGATCCCGACACTCCCTCGCTGCGCTCGCTCCTGCGAGATGACAACGGCAACCAGCGTAGGACCGCAGTCGGGACAGGCGATGGCCTCGGCGTGGAATCGCCGGTCCAGCGGATCGGCGTACTCGCGCTGGCATCGCTCGCATAGCGGGAGCTCCGCCATCGTCGTTCGTTCACGGTCGTACGGCGACTCACGGACGATGGTGAATCGCGGCCCACAGTCGGTACATGTAATGAAGGGATGACCGAAGCGCCGGTTCGTCGGGTCGAACAGCTCGGCGAGGCAGGCGTCGCAGGTGGTCACGTCGGCGGGAATGCCGGCGGCGGCATGATCGCCCGGGGATGCCTCGCTTGGCGCGATGACGAAGTCGTCGTACGCCTGGGGCGCCGCCGACTTCACGCGCAGGCGCGAGATCATCGCGAGGGCCGGCGGCGCCACCGACAGCCTCCGGCAGAACTCGTCGACGCACGCAGCGTCCCCTTCCACGTCGATGAGCACTCCGCTCGCGTCGTTGCGGACGAAGCCCCGGAGCGCGTTGGCCGCGGCGAGCCGGTGGACATAGGGTCGAAACCCTACCCCCTGGACGACTCCCTCGACCGCGATGAGCCGCCGTTCCGTCATCCATCCCCCCGTCGGGCGCACAGCCTTCCCGCCCTCCTACAGTTACCATCGGGGCCGCCGCGGCGCGAACTCGCTTCGGACAACCGAAGCGGCCAAAATGCCGGATTGGGCTGCTGCGAGCCTAGAGCTCCTCGAGGAGCTGGCGCAGTCGGCTCAGGAGCTTGATCCCCGAGTCCGTCAGCGCATAGGTCGCGAACGGGCTGCCGTCGTCGCCGGGAATGCGACGAAGCAGCTGGGCCGCCTCGAGCGCTCGCAACGTCTCCGCCAAGGTCGAGCTGCTGATCCCGGTGAGCGCGTCCGCGACGTCGTGGTATCGCGGCTTTGGATGGCCATGAATCGCGTTCATCACCGCCAGCGAGTAGCGGCGGCGGATGATGCGCAACAGATCCTCCACTCCGCAGTAGCAGGTTGCGGCGCTCGACGCTCCCGGGGTGCCGCAGCCGCAGGGCGGCACGTCGCGCTCGGATAGATGCTGCGGACGCTCCGTCATCGCGCCTGGGCCTCGCTGGGAATCCGGATGACGACAGCGCGCCAATCCGAGGTACGGACGCCTGCAACGTCGTGGAGCGCTCGAGAGCGCACAAGGTTCTGGGGGCCGCGGGGAGCTACCGACGGGTCACCCGGTCCCAGCGTTGACTCAGGCTGGATGGATGCGCGACGAAACCGCTCACGCGATCACCCACGGCCCATACGCGGCGCGTCGCCGCCAGCGGGACGACGACGAACTCCTCATCCACGAGGACGTGTTCAGCATCTGCGGCGCTGCGCTCCACGTCTTCACGCGTCGTTCCCTCCCGACACGCATCCACGAATCGATCCAGCGTCGGGCCTGGCGCGAAGAGGCGCGCGTAGCCGGACGCGCGCAACCGAGGACCCGAATAGAACAGGAGTTGGGCCAGGAAGCAGGGGTTCGCGTCGTTCTGGCCGCCGGCTTCGGCCCACACGTCGCCCTCGCCGGAGGTGATCCGCGCCTGCCACACCGCGTCGTCGGGCACCTGCACGATGTGCAGGTCGATGCCGATGTCACGGAGGGCACTCTGCACCAGCTCGGGCATCGGACGATGAATCGACGGATTCGGAAAGCCGACCACCAGCGTGAGCTCGAGCCGCCGTCCTCGGCGAACGCGAATGCCGCCGGCGCCGACACGCCATCCAGCAGAATCGAGGATCGCGCGCGCCGCGGCCGGATCGTGGTCCACGCCACGAATCCGCGAGGCAAAGATGCCCAGCGCCGCGGCCGGAACGACGGACGGCGTGGAGTCGGCCGCGCCCAGCCAGACATCGCGCGCGATGCGTCCGCGATCCACCGCCGCGGCGAGCGCGCGACGCACGGCGCGATCGCTACCCAGGTCGTACGGCGCTCGGCCGTGGATGGTGACGTAGAGCGCTTCGTATCCGCTCACGGGAGAGCGGACGATGTGCGGATCGCGCACCTCGCGCGGGAACTCCGCCACCACGTCCACCTCGCCCGCGCGCAGCGCGAGCACCCGCGTAGCCGGGTCGGACACGAAACGAAAGGTGATGGCCGGCAGGCGCGCGTGTTCACCCCAGTAGTCGTCGAAGCGGGCCACGGTGATGTGATCGGCGGGACGGTACTCCACGAACCGGAACGGCCCGGTGCCGACCGGATGGCGAGTCGCATCGGCGCCGGGCGCCATGATGCTGTACACCGGATGCACGAGCTGCTCGGGAAGGCGGAGATTCCGGAACACCGGCGTGATGTCCACGGTCGAATCGTCGACCACGCGCGTCGAGCCCGGCGCGATGCCGGTTGCGCCGGGACGACGACGTGCCATCCGGTCCAAGGTCCAGCGCACTGCATCCGCGGTGAAGGGCGAGCCGTCGTGAAAGCGAACGCCGCTACGCAGATGAAAGCGCCAGGTGTTGGGCGGTACCAGCTCCCAACGTGTCGCGAGCAGCGGCTCCGGCCTGAACTCGGCGGAGAGGCGCAGAAGCGGCTCGTAGATGTTGGCATTGACCGGGTAGACTCCGAGCTCGGCGTCGCCGCCCAAGCCGTATCCGTCACCAGGTACCGCGACGAGCAGCTCGCGTCGCTCACGTGCGTCGGTCGCCGGCATCACGCGCTCACAGTCCGCCAGAACGAGCAGCAGGAACACCGCACGCGTGACGGCGCTCATCGTCCCACCGCGCGGAGGCGCGGCGCATCCGCGGGATCCAGCGCGTCCCGCAGGCCGTCGCCCAGCAGGTTGAACCCCAGCACGGCAAGGCTGATGGCGAGACCGGGATACAGCATGAGCTGCGGCGCGGTGAAGAAGAAAGTTCGACCGTCGTTGAGCATACCTCCCCACTCGGGCGTGGGCGGCTGCACGCCCAGCCCCAGGAAGCTGAGCCCGGAGATCGCCAGCACGAGCTCTCCCATCTCGAGCGAGGCCAGCACCGCCACGGCCGGCAGGATGCCGGGCAGGATGTGCCGGACGATGATGCGGCTGTCCGACGCGCCGAGCGCCCGGGCGGCATCGACGAACGCCCGCTCCCGAAGGCCGAGCACGAGTCCTCGCACCACGCGGGCATAGCCGACCCACCAGATGCTCGCGAGCCCGATCGTCAGGGTGCCGATGCCCGGACCGAGCGTGCCGACGATGGCGAGGCCGAGCAGGAGGCTCGGAACGCTGAGGAGCGTGTCGACGATGCGCATCAGCACGTCGTCCAACAGGCCACCGACGTAGCCCGCGGCGATACCGACGGCGACACCGACGGCGATGATGACGAGGGTTGCGACGAGTACGATTCCCAGCGACCAGCGGGCCCCGTGGACGAGGCGGCTCAGAACATCCCGTCCAAGGTTGTCGGTGCCAAGCCAGTGAACCGCGCTCGGGCCGGCGAATCCGCTCGCGGCGTCGACGAGCGTCGGATCGTGCGGCGCAATCCACGGGGCAAGGCACGCCACCGTACCGAGCACGGCGACGATGCCGAGGCCGACCACCGTCGAGCGCCGGGCCAGCGCCCGCCGTTTCATCCGCGACTCGCCGCTGGAGATCCGAGGCGCACGCGCGGGTCCAGCGCGCGATACGACAGATCCACGGCAACGTTGATCAGGATGAACACGGTCGCGATGTAGAGCACGAAGCCCTGGATCGCCGGATAGTCGCGATCGTAGATCGACTCCACCATCCACCGTCCGACGCCCGGCCACGCGAATACCGTCTCGACGATCACTGCCTCGCCGAGCAGGCGGCCGAACCGCAGCGCGCTGACGGTGACCAGGGGATTGAGCGCGTTACGCAGGGCGTGGCGGGTCAGGACGCGCAGCCCGGACAGCCCTTTGGCCCGAGCCGTTCGCACGTAGTCGGCCCCCAGTTCGTCGAGCAGACTCGCACGCAACAGCCGGCTGACGCTGGCCGCGCTGCCCAGAGCGAGAGTGAGCGCTGGGAGCACGAGGTGCCGTATGCTCCCCGTGCCGGAGACGGGCAGCACGCCGAGCATGACCGCGAACACGAGTATCAACACATAGCCGAGCAGGTAGCTCGGCATCGAGACGCCCGCCAGCGCCACGAGCCGCGCGCCGTGATCGAACGCCGTATCATGCGAAGCCGCCGACACGAGCGCGAGCGGAATGGCGATGGTCAGCCCGACCACGAAGGCGGTCACCGCCAGCGCCAGCGTGGCCGGGAGGCGCGTCCGCAGCTCGGCCAGCACCGGCCGGCCGGTGCGGTACGAGCGGCCGAAGTCAGCGTGCGCCGCGGCTGTCACCCAGCGAGCGTATCGCTCGACGAATGGGCGATCGAGTCCCATCTCGTGGCGAAGCCGATGCACCTCGATCTCAGCCGGCTGCTCGCCCGTTCGCCGCAGCAGCATGATCTGCGCGGGGTCTCCGGGCGCGAGCGTTCCCAGCGAGAATGAGAGGAACGAGACGAGCAGCCAGACGACGCCGGCACCCGCGAGCCGGCGCACCAGCCATCCCGAC
>JBBQDE010000065.1:0-10017 GCA_038319425.1 Gemmatimonadales bacterium | reverse complement strand
CTGCGGACCGCGCGCGATGTAGTGCTCGATCGCGGACGAGTCGTCGCCAATCATCACGTAGAGGCGGAACGGGATCTGTCCCGCCTTCGCCATCTCCTCGAGCAGGTCGATCGTCGCGCGCGATTCTCCCGCGTCGTGCAGGCCGACGAGCCCCCAGCGGTGCGACTCGGTGATCGCCGCCGTGATCGCGCGGCGGGTGTCGTCGCGTGTGGGCGCGGGGATCGAATGCTCGACGAGCGACTTCGCGTTGTCGATGAAGACACCGGTTGGCTCGCGCGTCGCGCTGCGCTCGATTCGGCCGCCGCTCGGGTCGACGCTCGCCGCGGTGACACCGGCGATGCGCATCGCGGCCGCATTGCCGAGCCCTGCATGTCCGTCCACGCGGGTGAGCCACACCGGGTGATTGGGCACCGCACGCGACAGCGCCTCGTGCGTGGGAAAGCGGGTGTCGCCCCAATCGTTCTGGTCCCATCCGCGCCCGAGGATCCATTTGCCATCGGGCTGACCTTTTGCGGCATTCACGACACGCGCGATCACCTCGTCATACGACTTCGCGCCCACGAGATCCACGTTGCGCAGCGCCTGCCCGAGTCCGAGCAGGTGCGCATGCGCGTCCACCATGCCCGGTATCACGGTGCGCCCGCCGAGGTCGATCACGCGGGTGGCGGCGCCGCGCAACGCCATTGCTTCGCGCACCGAACCGGTGAAGAGCACGCGTCCGTCGCGCACCGCCATCGCGGCCACGACGGGACGCGTATCGTCGACCGTGTAGATGCGGCCGTTGGTGACCACGAGGTCGGCGGGGCGGAGAGTGGGGGATTGGGCGAGGAGAGGTACGGCCAGGAAGAGCGGAAGCAGGGCAAGGCGGGACATGAGATTCGGTTGGGGAAGCCGAAAAGTGCGACACGGACCCGGCGGGAACAACACCATTCGCTACCCTCGGCGTAGGTGGTGAGGACGTCCTGGACTCGGCGAAGGGAGTCGAGCTCGCGATGCTGGTGATGTGTCATGCAGTTCTCGCCGGGAGGGAATCGTGACGAGCGATGGCGGCGTCGGAAGCCGCGCCGGTGTAGTCGGTCGGGTCACCCGGTCCGTCGGAAGGTCCAGCCCACGACGCGTTCGGCACCGCTGGCTGTGCGGATGGCGGAACAGAGGAGGCGTGGACGCCAGTGACGCACGAGGGCGCGACCGCGAACGATCCGTAACGCGCCGCGATGGACGCGGATGCGACGAAGCGCCGGCCTATTGAAGCGTGGCGAACCTGTTCGGAGTAGCAACAGGAGCCACCGACAGCGATGCCGCGGTCAGGTCCCGGGCAGCCGCGTCCAGATCACGACGGCGCCGCACGTAAACGAGTTGAAGCGCGGGGCAAATTGCGGGGGAATCGTCGCGGGTCCCGAGTACAGCTCGATCGCTTCGATGTCCTGGGGGGTGAACTCGTCGGGCGAGCCATTCTCGATCTTCATCCCGTCCACCACGTACTGCGGCGGGCAGTCGCGGCCCGCGGCGCCCCGGTTGAAGCGGATGATGCGCCGACCATTCCTGGTACCCACCGACACGCTTGGCGTCTGGCGGACGAGATCCGCGAACTCCCGCGCATCGCGCTTCTCGATCTCGTCGCGGGTGAGGAAGTAGCCGAACCCGCGCGCGCGGCGCTCCCAGAATCCGGCGAGCAGGCGGTGCGAGCGCGCTTCGTATTCGTCCTCCACCAGCACGCCAGCGAGCGTGGCCGCCAGTGCGTTGAGCGAGAACACCAGCGAGTCGGTGCGGCCGGAGCGGAGCCGTACTTCCGCCGAGGCGGGCGCGAAGCCCATGCGGCGGAGCGTCACGCTCGCCAGCCCCGTGGGAAGGTTGACCATGCGGAAGCCGCCAGAATCGTTCGTGCGCACGGACACGAAGTCGCTCCCCTTGAACCGCACCTCCACGCCGGGAATCGGGATGCCCGACGAATCGCGCACCACTCCCACGAGCGTGGCGGGAAGCAGCTGCGCGCCGGCTGCGGCGAATGCGCCGCTGCACAAGGCCGCCGCCATCACGCCGCGCGTCACGAGCTTCATGTAGCTGGCCATGATCCCTCCTGCTCCGCCGCGATGTCGCGGCGATGAAGAGCCGTCTTCAGCCGATGGTTCGCTGCACGCGCCGCGCCACGACGTAGAGCGGCACGGCCAGCAGGACGACGTAGAACACGATCGACAGCAGGTTGCTTTCACCAAGCGCCCCGACCGCCCTGGTGAGATTGAACGCCTGGTCCCACTGCCGCGCCGCCAGGCCGGCCAGCACGACCCCCATGATCGCGCCACCGGCGATGAGCCCGGACGAGAACAGGACCCCTGGACCGGAGTCGGCGTCAGGTCCTTCGCGCTCCGCCGGGTTCCGCCGGCGATCCACCAGCCAGCGGATAACGCCGCCGATGAACATCGTGGCGGAGGTCGAAATCGGCAGATACACCCCCACCGCCACGGGCAGCGCGGGAATGCCGATCAGCTCGATCGCGATCGCCAGGAACGCTCCCACCAGGATGAGCCCCCACGGCAGCTTCTGCGTGAGGATCCCGTCGACCACCAGTGCCATGATCTGCGCCTTGGGGGAATCGAGCTTCTCGATCTCCCGCCCGTCGTAGTTCACCCGCTCGCGACCGCCCACGCCCGGATCCACCACGTACTTGATCGCACCCGCGTCGTCCACGAGATACTTCCCCGCCAGGGCATTGCCAGTCTGCTCGTACAGCCGGCCCACGCGATAGCTCGGCGTGCCGGAAGCCACGGACGCGGGGACGAGTCGGCCGTTGGCGAGGGCGAACCGCGCATCGGGCTCGATCACCGAGACGTGCACGCCGGGATAGCTCTTCGGCACGATCGTCGTCTTGGCGTCGTTCAGGAACTGGATGATGCCGCCGACGAGCAATGCGCTCGCGGTGACGCCGATGAGCAGGCCGATCTGTTGATAGCGCGGTGTGGCGCCAACGAGGAAGCCAGTCTTGAGATCCTGCGACGTCGCACCGGCGGTTGACGCGGCGACGCACACCACGCCGCCGATGGACAGGGCGAGCACGCGGTGCTCGATCCCCACCCACCCAACGGCGAGGAACATCAGCGACGTGAGGAGCAGCGTCGCCACCGTCATTCCCGACACGGGATTGGCAGATGAGCCGATCTGTCCGGTGATGCGCGCGGACACCGTGACGAACAGGAAGGCGAAGAAGAGCGCGAGAATGCCGCCGACGACGTTGATGCCGATCTGCGGCAGCAGCACCATCGCGGCGAGGCAGAGCAGGGTGCCCACCGTCACGACGCCCATCGGCAAGTCGCGATCGGTGCGGGCCACGTTGTCGCCGTCCTTCACGCCGCGAAAGTCGGTGAGCCCCGACTTGAGCGCGCCCCAGATCGTCGGCAGTCCTCTCGCGAGGCTGATCAGTCCCGCCGTGGTGACCGCGCCGGCGCCGATGTAGTACACGTAGTTTGCCCGCACCTGTGCTGCCGTCATCTCCTTGATCAGGATCGTCGCGGGGAAGATCGGCTCGGCGAGGCCGGCGCCGAACAGCTTGATCGCCGGAATGAGGCAGAAGAACGAGAGCACGCCGCCGGCGAAGAGGAAGCCGGCGATGCGCGGCCCGATGATGTAGCCCACGCCGGTGAGCTCGGGGCTGATCTCCGCCTGGATCTCCCCGAAGAGCTGCGTCTGTCCATTCGCGAGCCGGCTCGTGAATGCCCGCCGCGGCACCTCGAGGAAGAGGTGCAACCCGGCGTTGAGGAACTTGTACGCGGCGCCGACGCCGAATCCCATGAACACCGTCTTCGCCTGCACGCCGCGCTCCTCGCCGACGATCAGCACCTGCGCGCACGCCGTCCCCTCGGGGTACTTGAGGTTGCCGTGCTCCTTCACGATCAGGCTGCGGCGGAGGGGGACGAGGAAGAGCACGCCCAGGATGCCGCCCACGATCCCGATCGCCATCACCTTCGTCCACGGCAGCTCGTAGCCGAGCAGCAGCAGCGCCGGCAGCGTGAAGGCGATCCCCGCGGCGATCGATTCGCCGGCGGAGCCGGTCGTCTGCACGAGGTTGTTCTGGAGAATCGTCGCGGGCTGGATGCCGAACGCCCGTGAGACATACCGGAAGATCGTGATCGACAGCACCGCGATGGGAATCGAGGCGCTGACCGTGAGGCTCACCTTCAGCGCGAGGTAGATGCTCGACGCGGCGAAGACGAGCCCGAGGAGGACGCCGAGGACGATGGCGCCGATGCTGAACTCTCGCGGCGCGTCCGTGGCGGGGATGTACGGGGTGAACGTCGTCCCCGGCGCGGTTGGCCTGGATGGTATGGTCATGCGCGAAGTATGGTAGCGCATGCGCGGGAGGCGCCAGCCATCGCGTGACCGTCAGGAGGGAGCCGTGCCGCCGCGCAGTCGCGGCATCCGGCGCACGATCATCACGGCGCCGGTGATGAGCACCCCCAACGGTACGATCACGCCAAGCGACGCGATGCACCACGCCAGCACCCCCACCGCGCGCAGCCATGCCTGGGCGAATGCGTCGGCGATCGGGCTCGGCCCTCGCCGGTCGAGCACCGACGTCGGTTCGTGAAGCGCGATCTGGATCGAGCTGAGCGACGTGCGCCGCTCGAGCCACGTGAGCCGCGCCTGATAGCGCTCGATCTCCTCGCGCACGCGTCGGAGCTCCTGCTCCACGGTGAGCACGTCGGACAGCTTCCCCGTGCGCCCCGCCAGCATCTCGACCAGGCGTGCTTCCATGTGTCGGGCGTTGGCGGCGCGCGCACCGAGGTCCACGTACTCGTCGCCCACGTCCTGCACCGTCGCCGCCACGCTCTCCACCTTGCCGAGGGCGCCCAGCGCGGACACCACGGCGTCGAATTGCGCGCTGGGAACGCGAATCTCGAGCGACGCGGACCGGTGCTGGTCGTCGCCGCCGGCGATGGACGTGTTCGCGATGAACCCGCCGAGCTGCGATGCCGTCTGTCGCAGCTTCGCGACGGCGTCGTCCAGGTGCTTCACTTCCACGCTCGCCTGGCCGTTCCGGATCAGCATCGCACCGCTCGGGTCGAGCGGCGGAATTGACATACCGAGCGACACGGCGCGGGCGTCACTGGCCCCCGAGGCGGTGCCGCGCCCCTCGTTGGCGACAGCCGCGGCCGACCCAAGCGACGCCATCGCCTCATGGTTCGGTGCCATCGCGGCGCGATCGAGCATGGGAGGAGCAACGGCGACGGGCATTGGCGTGTCACTGTTGGTGGAGTCGGGCGTGTTCGCCTGCCGGCCGCACGCGCCGGCCAGGATGATGATGACGACGGAGGCCGTCACGGTACCCATCAGGGATGCTGCAGTACGCTTTCGCATGGTCGCTCCTCGGCGTAGATCATGGAATGAAATTGCGGGCTCGCGTCGCGGCCCTATCCGGAGACGTTTCACGCTCCGGCACTCACACACGATCTCTTCATGTTTCGTCATGTCGTCCGGCACCCCGCCGTCGCCATCGTCTGCTTGTTGATGGCTGCCCCCGTGGCCGCCCAGCGCCCCGCCGACTCCACGCGATCGGCGCCGGTGTCCGACCTGCGCTACGACGTCACGGCCGACCGCGCAGCCCTCGCCATGCGCCGTCTCGGCGTGGCGACGAGCTTCACCGTGACCACCGCCGAGCCGGTGGTGCTCTCGCTGCCTGCCTGGACCCCGGGCGCCTACGAGATCAGCAACTTCGCCAGCCGAGTGGTCGGATTCGCCGCCACGCAGGGGGGCGCGTCGCTGCAATGGGACAAGCTCGACTTCGACACCTGGCGAATCCGCCCCACCGGCAGTGGGCGCGTGACGCTCACCTTTGCCTTCCTCGCCGATACGCTCGACAACGCGATGGCGTGGACGCGGCCCGATTTCGCGCTGTTCAACGGCACGAACCTCTTCCTTTATCCCGAGGGTCGGACGAAGGAATTTCCGGCCACGGTCACGATCCGCACCGCGGCGGACTTCCGTATCGCCACGAGCCTGCCCTCGGCGGGCGCGCCCAACACCTATCGCGCGACGAACTACCATGACCTCGTGGACATGCCCGTATTCGTCGGCCGGTTCGATCTCGACAGCGCGACGATCTCGGGCAAGACGGTGCGGTACGCGACGTATCCCATGGGCACCGTCGCGGGGAACGCGCGCGCCCAGGCCTGGGAGCAGCTCAAGCGCATCATCCCGGTGGAAGTGCAGGTGTTCGGGGAAGTGCCGTGGGACAGCTACTCGCTGCTCCAGATCGCCGACTCCAGCTACGGCGGCTACAGTGGCCTCGAGCACTCCAGCTCTCACGTGGACATCGTCGCACCCGCCTTCATCGGCAGCGACTTCCAGCCGTCGCTCTACGCGCACGAGATCTTTCACGCGTGGAACGTGAAGCGACTGCGCCCGACCGAGCTCGTGCCCTACGAGTACGACCGATCGCAGCCGACGCCCTGGCTCTGGGTGAGCGAAGGGATCACGGACTACTACGCCGACGTAACCGAGGTGCGCGCCGGCGTGATCGACGCTGCCGGCTTCTACGCGCTCACCACGGGCAAGATCGCCGAGATCGAGAACACCATGCCGTTCGCGCTCGAGGATGCCTCCGTGAACACGTGGGTGCATCCGAAGGACGGCACCGAGTACAGCTACTATCCGAAGGGCTCCCTGGCCGGGCTGCTGCTTGACATCACCATCCGCGACGCGAGCGACAACAGAAGCTCGCTCGACCAGGTGATGCGCGACCTCTACGAGACGACGTACAAGCGCGGGAAAGGCTTCACGAGCGGCGACTTCTGGGGTGCCGTGCGCAAAGCCGCCAACGGCCGCGCGTTCGACGACTTCGCGCGCCGCTACGTCGACGGGCGCGACCCGTATCCGTGGCCCGAGGCGCTGCGGAGGATCGGCCTCCGCATCGAGCGCGACAGCGTGCCCCGACTGGGCGTGACGACCACCGGCGATGCATCGGGCGACGTGCGCGTGACGGAGGTCGCTGCCGGAACGGCCGGAGCGCTGGCCGGCGTACAGGTCGGCGACGTGATGCGAAAGGTCGGCGATATCGACGTGCGCGACGCCAACTTCGGCGCGAAGTTCCGCGCCGCCTACGCCGGACGCACTGGCGGGGCACCGCTCACGATCGTGGTGACGCGCGGCGGTCAGACCCTCAATCTCGAGGGGCGCCTCGTGTACGCGCCCGGCGCGCCGAGAATCGTCGAAGACCCGGCCGCGCCAGCTCGCGCGGTCCGCCTGCGCAACGGCATTCTTCGCGGGATCGTCGATCGATAGCTGGCTCCCGCTCGTTGAAAAACTGAATGCACGGAACCTACGGAACCTTCTGGAACGGACGGATCAAGAAAAAGGCGCTGTGTGTATCCGTCGTTTCCAGCGTGTTCCGCCCGTTCCGTGCATTCTCTTGTTCTCGGACACCACCATCCATACTTGTCAATGCATCCGATCCTTCATCGTGTTCGCACCGTGCTCGCACTGTGCCTCGCGCCGACTCTCGTCGTTGGCGCACAGACCCCAGCGCCGGCACAACCACCAGCCACCACGATCGCCGCGCGCACGGCCGGGTTCGAGCGGCGCGACGGTTTCGTTCCGCTCTGGGTGGACTCGAAGCAGGGCCGACTCTACGCCGAGCTGCCCCGGGAATCCACGCGGGCGCTGTTCTGGGTGAGCCTCGCGAGCGGCTTCGGGAGCAATCCCGTCGGGCTCGATCGCGGCGCGAGCGGCGCCGACCAGGTCGTGCGCTTCGACCGCGAGGGCGACCGAGTGCTGATGGTGTTCGAGAACACCACTTTCCGCACGTCGCTCGATGACGAGGCGCACCGGCGCAGCGTCGCCGAGAGCTTTCCCTACAGCACGGTCGCCTCGCTGCCGGTGCTCGCGGAGGAGGGAAACCACACGCTCATTGACCTGACTGAAGTCGTGTACCGCGACTGGAACGACGTCGCCGGCACCATGACTCGCCTGAACCAGGGCACGTACGTCGTCACGCGCGACCGCTCATCCATCGACCGCGCGCACACGCGCGCCTACCCGACCAACAGCGAGATCGACGTCGCACTGACCTTCACCACCACCGCGCGCCCCGGTGGCATCGTCGGCCGCATTGCGCCCGATGCGCGCGCATTCACGCTGCGCCAGCACATCTCGCTGCTCCCGCTGCCGGACGGCTATCGCCCGCGCGAGCAGGATCCTCGCGTGGGCTTCTACGGCGTCACGTTCAAGGACTACGGCCAGCCGCTGCAGCGCGCGCTCGAGCAGCGGTGGATCTCGCGCCATCGCCTGGAGCGCACCGATCCCGCCGACCCGCGCTCGCCGATCCGGAATCCCATCGTCTACTACATCGATGCCGGCATTCCCGAGCCCATGCGGCAGGCCACGCTCGACGGCGTGCGCTTCTGGAGCGAGGCGTTCGACAAGGCAGGGTTGCTCGGCGCCTTTCGCGCCGAGCTGCTGCCCGCGGGCGCCGACCCGCTCGATGCGCGATACAACGTGGTGCAGTGGGAGAACCGCAACGAGCGCGGATGGTCGGTCGGCGGCTCGCTCGGCGATCCCCGCACGGGGCAGATTCTCAAGGGCATGGCGCGCATGGACAGCCACCGCGCGCGCACGGACTACAACCTCTACGCGGCGCTGATGGGCGCCGACGCGGCGGCCGCCGACACCGCATTCATCCTCGCGCGCGTGCGGCAGGTGAGCGCGCACGAGGTCGGCCACACGCTGGGCCTGCAGCACAACTACATCGCCAGCACCAATGACCGGTCGTCGGTGATGGACTATCCGGCGCCGCGCGTGCGCCTCGGCGCGAACGGTGACATCGACATTTCGTCGGCGTACGGTCGCGGGCCGGGCGACTACGACGTCTGGGCCATCCGGTGGGGCTACGGCATCTTCCCGCCCTTCAGCGAGCGCGACTCGCTCGCCGCCATCATCGCCGAAGGGCTGCGCAAAGGCTACCTGTACCTGAGCGACGCCGATGCGCGCCCGGAGAACGCGAGCGATCCGCGCACGAGCCTGTGGGACGACGCGGCGACGCCGTACGAATTCCTCCAGCATCAGACCGCGGTGCGGCGCGTCGCCCTGGCGCGCTTCGGCCTGCGCAACATCCGCGTGGGCGAGCCGGTGGCGACGCTCCAGGAACGACTGGCGCCCCTGTACTTCTGGCACCGCTTCGCCCTCAACGGCGTGACGAAGACGCTGGGTGGCATGACCTATTCGAACGCCGTGCGCGGTGATGCGCAGACCGCGACACATCCGATTGCCGGCGCGCAGCAGCGTACCGCGCTGAGCGCCCTGCTCGCCGCGCTCCAGCCCTCCGAGCTCGCGATCCCCGACACCGTGCTGGCATTGCTCGGTCCTCGGCCGAGCGGCTACGACGGGCCGGTGAACAACGGCAACAGTCCGGTGGGGGAGCTCTTCCGCGGCCGAACCGACCCCGCGTTCGACGAGCTGTCGGCGGCGCGCACGCTCGCGCAGATGATCGTCGACGGCATCCTCCAGCGCGAGCGGGCTGCGCGGCTCGTCACCTTCGCCAGTCGCGGCGCGAACATGCTCACCCTGGGCGAGACGATCGATTCGCTCGTCGCGCGCACGTGGAACGCGAGCGATGCCGGCGCGCCGCCGAAGATGGTGGCGCTGCGCCGAGTGGCGCAGCGCGCCGTGGCCGATCGGCTGCTCACGCTCGCCGCCGATGTCGATGCCCTGCCGGAGGTGCGCGCGGTGACCGAATACCAGATCGGCCGGCTGCGGCCCGTGGCGCAGCAGCGCAGCGCGGCCGGCGACGCGATGCAGCGGGCGCACTGGACATCCATCGCGGGCGACTTCGCGCGGTGGATGGACCGCCGCGAGCTCCCGAAGCCGACGCCCGCGCTCGTGGCGCCGCCTGGCGACCCGTTCGGCGAGCCCTGACGTCGATCCATGAAACACGACGGCCCCGGCAGAGTGCCGGGGCCGTCGCGCGTTCATTCCGTGCCGCAGGGGCTACCAGGTCACGAAGTTGTCCATCCACGCATTCGGATACACCGA